>JAGVEP010000412.1 GCA_020058145.1 Phycisphaerae bacterium
GGAGCCCGGCCGCTACATTTCGGCCGACACGGAGGTCGGCCGCTACATTGGTGTGGCACCGGCTAATAGCCGGTGTCCTTCGCCGGTACGGAGCCCGGCCGCTACACTTCGGCCGGTACGGAGCCCGGCCGCTACATTTCGGCCGGCACGGAGGTCGGCCGCTACATTGGTGTGGCACCGGCTAATAGCCGGTGTCCTTCGCCGGTACGGAGGCCGGCCGCTACTTCGGCCGGTACGGAGCCCGGCCGCTACACTTCGGCCGGTACGGAGGTCGGTCGCTACACTTTGATATTCACGATCTTCTTGATCATGGCCCAACCCATCAGTTGCATCACAATGGCGGCGGTCAGCATCATCTTTCCGAGCGGGTCGGTGAGCAGCAGCATGATGTACCCATAGTTGATGTACAGCAGGGCACCGAAGATGACCACCGGCAAAGCGAGCAGCACGTAGCCCGACAGGCGACCCTCGGCGGTGAGCGCCTGGACCGTGCCAAAAAGCTGGATGCGCTCGCGAATGACGGAGCCGATCTTGTCGAGCACTTCGGCCAGGTCGCCACCCACTTGCCGCTGGATCAACACGGCCGTCACGAAGAAACGTACGTCGAGCACGTCCACCCGGTCGGCGAGGTTCTTGAGCGCATCGTCGATCTTCAGGCCCAGGTTCTGCTCGTGAAATACGCGGCCGAATTCCGTGCCGGCCGGATCGGGCAATTCGGTGGCCACGAGCTGCATGGCCATGGGGAGTGAGTTCCCGGCGCGCAGCGCCTGGCTCAGCAACTCAAACACGTCCGGCAACTGCTGCATGAGCTTCTTGACGCGCTTGTTCCGGCGGCGCACGAAGTGCATGATCGGCAGCACAAACACCGCGGCCGCGATGCCGCCCGCGGTGAGCGCGCTGATCTGCGCCACCAGCAAACCGGCAAAGAGTATGCTGGCCAGCGCGGTCAGATTGACGAGCGTCTGCGGCGCCGACCACGGCAGGTTGGCCTGTTCCAGAACGCGCTGGAAGCGCGCCGTGAAACTGAGCCTGGTGAAAATCTTGGCCAGGAAGCCCTTGGCTTCGGCGCTTTGCCGGCGAAAGCTCTCGAAGTCGATGGTCTTGTCCGGACCACGTGACCGCGCCAGGCTGCTGCGCAGCCGATCGACCACTTTCTTGCGGTTGGAGGCGCGCAAGTCGAAGGCGGCGGCCGCCACGCCATAGGTCAGCAGTACCGACCCGAGGAGCGGCAGAGCGTAGAGCAGCACGTTTCCGAGCGAGAAGCCAGCGGCCTCGGCTAGCGTCAGGATCATCGTGCGTCCCCCTTGAAGAGCCACGCCGCGGACCAGCGCTGGGGCCACGCAGGGTTTGGGGACCGAGCAGTCCAGCGGCAACGGGAATCCGGTGCGCGTCTTCCCTTCGTCGCTACGATGCTACGTTGCTGCGTCGCTGTCTGCGCGTACATCGGCGTCCTCGGTGGACTATTCTTCATCCGCCATCAGATCGCGGGCCGTAAACCACTCGTTATCCACCGCCGCGCCGTGCGATTTCAGGCGCTCGACGAAGCTCGGCCGGACGCCCGTGGCCACCAGGCGCCCGCAGGCCTTGCCCGCCGCGTTCACCCCGTCCTGTTCGAAGCGGAAGATGTCCTGCATGGTGACGACGTCGCCCTCCATGCCCTGCACTTCGGTTATCGCGATAATCTTGCGCGGGCCGCCGGTGAGGCGCGCGGCCTGGACGATGATGCTGACGGCGGACGCGAACTGCTGGCGGATGGCCCGGCTCGGCAGCTCGAAGCCGGCCATCATCACCATCGTTTCGATGCGCTGCACCACATCCCGGGTGCTGTTGGCGTGGATGGTGGTCAGCGAGCCCTCGTGCCCGGTGTTCATCGCCTGGAGCATGTCGAGCGTTTCGCCGCCGCGGCACTCGCCGACCACGATGCGATCGGGCCGCATACGCAAGGTGTTGATAATCAAGTCGCGAATCGTGATGCGACCCTTGCCCTCGATGTTGGCCGGCCGCGTTTCGAGCCGCACGACGTGGGGTTGGCGGAGCTGCAACTCGGCCGCGTCCTCGACGGTGACGATGCGCTCGTCCTCGGGGATGAACGCAGAGAGGTTATTGAGCAGCGTGGTCTTGCCCGAACCCGTGCCACCGGCGATGAGGATGTTCAGGCCGGAGAGCACGCAGGCCCTCAGAAACTCGACCATTTCCGGGGCGCACGACCGAAAGCGGATGTAATCGTCCCAGGTAATCGGGTCCTTACCGAAACGGCGAATCGAGAGCGCTGGACCGTCGATCGCCAGGGGCGGGATGATCGCGTTGACACGGCTGCCGTCCTTGAGGCGTGCGTCCACCATGGGGCACGTTTCGTCGCAGCGCCGGCCAAGCGGGGCCACGATCTTGTCGATGATGTGCAGCAAGTGGCCATTGTCCTTGAACTTCACGTCGGTGAGCGTCAACTGGCCGCCTCTTTCCACGTACACGTGGCCCGGACCATTGATCAGAATGTCCGAGACGTGCATATCTGCGAGCAGGGCTTCCAGCGGGCCGAGACCGAAGGTCTCGTCGAGGATTTCCTGGGCCAGATGTTGCCGTTCGGTGTAGCTCATCAGCGAGTCGGCCTCGTCGCACAGGGCGCTGACGAGTTGGCGGACCTGCTCGCGGATTTCCTCGTTCGCGTTCTGAGCCAGCTTGGTCATGTCGAGCTGGTCGACGAGCTTGCGGTGAATCTCCGTTTTTAGTTCCTGGAACCGGCGGGCGCGCTCGTCGACCACTAGCTCGCTGCGCGGCCGCGTGGGCAGCGCGGGCTTCGGCGGAGCGAGCGCTTTTGCGCTGGCGTCCTTGGCGCGCTCCACCGGGGTTTCCGGCGGCGGACTCGCGAGCGCGGTCGCCGAAGCGGCGTCGTCCGTGGTCGGTTTCCGGGTGAACAAGCCCATTGTCGACGTCTCCGTCAGTCAGTCCTGGGTACGCGCGCCGGGCGCGCAGCGGTCCGCTAACCATCAGGCCGCGGCGCGGGCTGCGCCGCGTTGCTCATCTTCTAGGTCGGCCACCGGGGCCTGCCGCTATACTTCGCCGCGTTCGCTATCCGCCAAGAATCGACAGCAGGCTCTTTTTCTGGGACTCCCCAGCCGCCTTGGCCTTTCCAGCAGCGGACGGGTCCATGCTGCGGTTGGCGATTTCCCGGGCCATGTGCGCGAAGGCCGCCCGCAGCTTGGACTTGGGGGCGCACTCGAGCAGCGGGGAGCCGACGTTGATCGCAGTGCTTGCCGTGCGCCAATCGTCGGGCAGGGCCCACGAGATTTTGCGGCTGAGCGTAGTCTCGACATCCGCCGGTTCGAGGAACGCGGCCTCGCGCCCCAGGCGGTTACAGACCAAGTGCAGCTTGTCGAGGTTATAGCCCGCGCGGCGCAGCTCGTGCAGCAGCCGGTCCGCGTTGCGCACCGGCGGCACGAGCAGTTGCAGCACGAGCAGGTACATATCGGTCATGTCGAACACGGCCCGGGCGGACGGATCGAACCGCACGGGACCGTCGGTGATCACGAAGTCATAGTGCTCCAGCAGGGTCGCCAGAACACCCGCGCAGTTGGCCGCACTGATCCGCTCCGCCTGCTCGAGGTCGTTGGGATGAGCCAGCACGTGTACGCCCGAGGCGTGCTTGACCATCACCCGGTCGAGCATCTGCGGCTCGATGTGCTCCGGTGTCTCGCACAACTCTGCAATCGTGTACGTGGGCTGGGTGTCGAGAAACATCGCGACCTGTCCGTAGCGGAAATCCAGGTCGACGACCGCCACCTTCGGCCGCCCGTCGCCATCCACCCAACCGTCGAGCTGGGCCAATTCGACCGCCAGGTTGATCGCCACAAACGTGACCCCGACGCCGCCGCAGCAGCCCACGACCGGGATCAATCGCCCGGCCCCGCGCCCGGTGCTGGGGGTCTCGCGGCCGATGCGGTGCAGAACCTCGGCCAACTGCTCCCGGGGGAAGGGTTTCCAGAGGAACTCGCGCATGCCGGCCCGCATCGCCTGCACGACCAGCTCGGCGTCGCGATTCTCGGTCATGGCGATGGCGGCGAGTTGCTCCTTGTGCGCGCCGATCAGCGGCGCGGCGGCCGCCATCATCGCCGCCGGATTCGGGTCGAGGTGCAGCAGCAGAACCTCGGCGGGAAACTGGTTGAGGGCCTGGGCCAGCAGGAACGGTTCATCGACCTCGGCCACGATCTTGACGCCATCCACGCTGAGCAGCAGGGCGCGCAGCTCGGCCGCGGCCTCCTCGTCGGTGTTGACGACGATGACCCGGACGGTCTTGCTCACCGTGGCGTGTCCCATTCTGCCTGTGAGCGCAGGAACCTGGGCCTACGGAAACGTGGGCACGGCGCCTGTCCGGGCGGTGTCCACGTTCCCGCGCTGTCATGTTCCCACGTTGTCACCTGTCGGCGTTCTCACTCAATCAACGCCACCGGCCGCCGGCCGGCGATCGTCCGAAAGACGTCTCGCAACTGCTCGGTGTACTCCTCGGGGTTGCCGTGTGCATAAAACTCTTCGCCGTTGCCGATGGCCGCGATGTCCTGCATGACCGTCCGGTCCGTGTCGGACCCCACGCTGATGCAGTAAATGCGGATCTTGTTGAAAGCCGCAATCTCGGCCATCGCGATGGCGTAGCTGTACTCATCGCTCCAACTGTGAGTGTTGTTGGGGTCATCCATCGCGTCGATGTCCGGCTGCAGGCTGCTGCGCGTATCCCAGCGGTTCGGGAAGCCGTCGGACATCATCACGATGACCTTGGCGGCGGTGCTGCGCGCCCGGGACGAGGTCAGTTCGTGTACGCCCCAGTACAACCCGCCGCCCATGTTCGTATAGACGTCGTAGTGTCCAGTCTGGCGATGATAGAACGTGTCCGGGATGAGTTGCAGGTCGGCCGTGAGATCGACTTCATGGCGGGTGGCGCTGCCGGCCCCGCAGAAGACCTCCAGGGACATGTGGTCCAGGCTCTGCTGCTCCAGGATGAAATCCGTCATGCTCTGGAGCGCGTCCTTGATGGCCCGAAACGGCTGCTGCGGCGTCTGCCAGAGCAGGTTGGTCTGGCTGGCCCGCGGATACGAATTCATCGTGAAGGCCACCAGCGTCTTCAGGCCAAAGCGGTAGCTGTAGCCGCTGGGCTGCGAGCCAATATAGGTATCCCAGTTCCAACTCACGGCAAACGACGGCGTGGGCACGTCGACGGTGAGTTCGCCGTTCTCGACGTAGTCATCGCCATCGCCGGGAGCAATGGGGGCCCTGCCACCGACCTTGCCACTGTGCCAAGTACACAGGCCCAGGATCACCTTGACGCGGTTCTTGAACTGGTACGACGTTCCGTCCTTGCTGCCCGACTTCAGCGCGGTGCGCTCAGCGGAGGAATACCCGCGCGACGTGAGGCTGGTAGTGACGGCGGCCAGGGTACAAGTGCTGCTCTTGGGGATGTACCAAAGCCCGGGATCAGTCGTCTTGTTGTAGACGCTCGGCACCAGCGCACTGCCCCAGGTCGTCATCTCGCCGTACGTCGGGCCGGTGTCCGTCTGATATTCCGTCTGGTCCACGTGTGCCGAATCCGCCGGCATGTACGGGCGCGCGGGCTCCGGGCCATTCAGCGCACACCAGATATCGCGGAGGTTGCTGTAGCCACCGTCCGTTCGGTTCACGTAGGCAGTCTGCAACGAACTGTCGTAGTGCATCGAATTGGACACGTCGTTGACCACGGAAATGTCGCGCGGCACGAGCATCGCAGCGGCACTGGCGTCGAGCGTCTTGCCCGAAAAACTCAGCACCGGGGCGAACAAGTAGGGAACACGCAACAACTCGCCGCCGACGGTGCGACGCACGGTGACGCGGACGGCGTTGGGTACGTCGCCACCAGGCGTGAACACGTACTTGCCGCTGGAATAGGGCGCGGTGCCCGTCTCCACGTCAGCGCCCACCACCTCAACCTGGTAGCCCTTGGGCGTATTGAGCTGCGCGTACTGACTCGCCGCCGCAACCGGATCCTCTCCGCGGCCCATTTCCGCGGCCGCCGCCAGGGCCCCCGCGTCGGCGGCCACCTGGAGCTCGGTCTGCGTCGTGCGGACCCGGCCGATATCGATGACCAGCGCGGCAAAACCGAAGATGAACGTCAAAGACAGCGTGACCTGAACAGCGACGGCCGCGCGGCGTGGCTCGCGGCGGGCCTTGCGAATTACCGACTGCATCTTCCTTCCTCCAAAACTCTCCAATCCTCGGGCCGGTGGAAAGGCACGCGCACGAGCGGTGCCGGGGAGCCGGGCCGTGTGCGGGGGGCCCTGGCCGCGCCATTGCCAAACCGCGCTACAACGTGCCATTCGGCGTATCGGCGGTAAACCCGCCGGGTCATGCTTATGAGCCCTCCTCTCCGCCCGCGAGCCCGACGGGGCCGCGCAGACGGAGCGCCGACGTCTTACCCTTAGTCCCGGACGGCGCAAACGAGCCGTCCTCAGGCGCCGCCGGAGCGTTCGCCTGGGCACCGGGCCGGCCTTCGCCCTCAATCTTGCCGAGCCCGAACAGTTCCCAGTCATTCGGCGCGATATGGTCGGTCCCGGGTAGATACTTGATTTGATCCGGGTTGAGCGGGGCCACGAGTTCCGGCGTCACGAGCACCACCAGTTCGGACTCGCTGGACTGGTAGCTGACCGAGCTGAACAGGCTCCCGAGCACGGGTAAGTCGCCGAGCGCGGGTACCTTGCTGCTGGTGGCCCGCGTCTTCTCGCTGAGCAGGCCGCCGATCGCAAACGTCTGGCCGGGACCCAGCTCAACGACCGTCTGCACGTCGCGCTTGATCAACCCTGGCACGGTAAACCCGCCGAGCTGTATCGCCGTGCTGTAGTCTGGTTCGCTCACTTCCGGCGCGACTTTCAGGCGGATGACGTTTTCGCTCAGCACGGTCGGGGTGAACTTGAGGCGCACGCCATACTCGCGGTACTCGATCGTGATCGCGCCGCTTTGGCCGGACTGGGGGACGGGGATCGGCAACTCGCCACCCGCGAGGAAATTGGCTTCCTGTCCGCTGATCGCGACGAGGTTCGGCTCGGCCAGGACACGCAGCAGTCCGTTTTCGCGCAGGGCCTGAAGGAAAAGCTGCATTTCGACGCGCGGGAAACCGAGGCTCAGCGTCGTGCTGGCCGTGATCGGAATGCCGTCTTGGCCGACGACAAACGGGATCGCCCGGGTCATGGACGCCGCTTCCGGCGCCCCGATGTTTGAGGGGTTGATGCCGGCAATGTTGTTGACGGCGAACATGTCCTTGAAGTTGTCGCCACCCATCCAGCCGTTGAAGCCCAGCTCGCGGGTTGCGGCGCGGTTCACCTCGGCTACCGTGCAGCGCAGCAGGACCTGGTACACGCCGGCGACACGCAGGTGGTTGATAACGTCTTTCGAGTAGATCCCGGCGATTTCCTTGATGCGCTCCGCGGATTCAATGTCGGGCACCGTCCCGCTGAGCACGATCGCGTCGAGCAGCCCCGACACCTCCACTTTGGCCCGCGGCACGAGCAACCGGATGCTGCTCCGCAGGCGGTCCAGGTCGAGATCGACCGCCACGGTGAACACCTGCTGGGTTCCGCCGTCGACGACCACCAGGAGTTGCGTCGTGCCGTACGATTTTCCACTCACGAGCAATTGCTGCGGTCCGAGCGCGGTCACGTCCGCGATTTCCGGATTCGCGACGCGCACTTCACGCACGGGGATGCTCAAATCCACCAGCGCCCCCTGGTTCACCGGCACGGTGATGAGCTGCGTCGACCGGGCTTGCGGCAATTGCACCGTGATGGCCACGGGAATCGGCTGCACGGTGGGGGGGGGCGCCTGGGCGCGCGCCGCAAGCGGCGCGCAAAGGCACGCCAGCACCGCGCCGAGGGCGACGGAAACGGCTTTGCCGAACACAAGCGTCGTGGCACCTGTCTCGAGCGGGGCAGCGGCCAGCAAGCGGCCAGCCCCGGCGGCGATTTTGGGCTGTGAGGTCATTCTTGAGGCTCCTGGGTCTCCGGCGGTAAATTCGGCGCTGCTGGTGGCGGGTTTTCCGATTCGGACGGCCCGGCCGGCGGCGGGTTTTCCGACACGGGCGCTCCGGCGGACGGCTCCGCGCGCCCGGTGTTCACCTTGGCGTGCGGGCGATTGCCGAATAGCCCTTCCGAGCTGGATTCACTCTGCTCACTCACCCGCTCGCAGGAGTCGCGGCTCTTGAATTGCACCGTCTCCCGCTCGTTGCCGCGATAGATCTTCAGTATCCACGGCTCGGGCCCCGGTGCCGCAGCCACGAGCGCGAGCGGCACCTCCTCCACCGCGACCGCGGAGGGCTTGAACTGCGCAAAGACCGTCTGCAACCAACCCGCCGCGGCGCCCTGGTTTTCGGCGTTCTCGTCGGCGAGTTGTTCGAGTTTGTCGGGCGGCTCCGCCGCGATGGATCCCACCTGGTCGCTGCTACCGCGCAGACAGAGCTTGATCGGCCCCTCTTGTTCCGCGAGCAAGACCCGCTTCGCCTGGTCGGGCCGGACGTAGAGCGTGACGGCCCGCACGGGCCGCCCCTTGTCCTTAGCTTTCTTACCGCCTTCCGCCCCCGGCTTCTCCTCGGGGCTGATGCGTTCGCCGACCGCCGCCACCTCCACGTTGTCGACGATCGTCTTCGCCTTCGCGCCCCCGGCGCGTCGGTCCTTCGTCGATCCGATCACATCGACGAAACAACCCGGTTCGAGGTGATAGTCAACCCCCGAACTCTCGTCGATCTTGACCGCAATGGCCCGGAAGCCGGCTGGTGGAAAGACGCCGGCCTTGGCGTTCGCCGGCGCTAGCAGGGCGTCCAACACGGGCAGTCCGGCGGGGATCACCAGCCGTGCCACGCGTCCCACCAGCTTGTCCTTCTCGCGGAACGCACCGGCGGGGATAACGTCACTCGGATACGCGAACGACTGGAGCATGTCCGCGTCGATCGCCGTTCCGCGCGGGATCTCGCCACGCGCCCCCCAGATCTGCACGCGTTCGTTGTTCTGACCCGCTTTGGCATTCTGGAGCACATCGACCCCCAGCTTCAGCGCCAACCCGCCAATGCCCAGGCCGGCGACCAACGGTATCAGGGCTCTCGCATTCATGCGTCCGTTCCTTGCGCGGCGCTTGGGCCGCCATCGTGTCCCTTGATCCTCTGTGGACCACAGCGCCCGGCCGTTGCATCCGTGCACCGACCGTTTCTATCCTCTCCTCCAGCCGCGGGCGGCCAAGGCGGCCGGCGGGCGACCCCGAGGGTCGGCCGCGATGCCGTCGGCCACACCCGGGTCAGTTCGAGGTTTCTTTCCGCATCTCCGCGGTGGCCTCCAGTTCGCCGCTGGTGTGTCCGAAGTAGTTGCCCAGCAGCGACACCTGCACGTACGGGATCGCCACGCGCACACGCCCGGATGGACTGTCGGGATCGTTGGGGTCCATCGTCACGGTCGTCGAGTAGCCCGACAGGCCGAGCGGCGTCATGCAATCCGTGACGCGCTCTTGCACCTCGCCCGCCGTGGCTCCGGGCAGCGACGCCGTCCGAGCCCCTTCGCGGGCACCCGAGACGAGCGCCTGGCGCACGGTAAAGAGCCACCCATACTCGATGATGCCAAACAGCATCGTGATGAGTAAGGGCGTGACGATCGCCATCTCGACCGCGGCGGCCCCGCGCCGACGATTTCGTTTTCTCCAGCTTCTCACGTTAGCCAACCTCCAAAGTAGTACGTCAGCAATACTCCCAGTGTGCCCGCGGTCAGCGGCACGCCGTACGGCAGAAGCTGGCTCGTGTTCCCAAAGGTCTTGGCGCCCCCGAACTCGCTGAACGCCGTGTCGAAGCGGCGCAGCTTGGTCATTATCGTTTGCATGTTCGTGTAAGCGTGTACGGCACGGCCGGAAGAGAGGATCATGGCAATGGCGGCGACGCCGCCGATCAGTGCGCCGGCGGCAAAGCCCAGCAGCGTCAGCCAGGGGCCGAGCCAGCAACCCATCGCGGCCATGAGTTTGACGTCGCCGGCGCCCATGCCGTGCATGAGCCAGGGGACGATCAGCACGCCGAAGCCGACGGCCAGGCCGAGCAAACCCCAGCCGATGCCGCCGATGCCGGGCCGATACCAACCGAAATACAAGCCTTGCGCGGCCAGGCCGGCCAGCGCAAGAGTTGCGTTCAGCCAGTTCGGCACGCGCCGCTGGGCATAGTCGATCCAGGCCGCGTAGAGCGTGCCGGGAACGAGAACGGCCAGCGTGATTTCCCAAAAGCCGATGTTCATCGCGTCAGTCTCGTCGTGTTCCGCGTGGGCCGTTGGCCCAAATCTCCGTGGCACCGGCGGTTAGCCGGTGTCCTACGGCCGACACGGGGGTCGGCCGCTACATTGCTGTGGCACCGGCTTCCAGCCGGTGGCCGCCGGCCGGTGCGGAGCCCGGCCGCTACTTCGGCCGGTGCGGAGCCCGGCCGCTACAAACAGCCCTGCGAGGCCGCTAACCATCTTTACATCGGACGATCGCGCGGGCTGGGCGAGAAAGACAGGGCGGCGGACGCCGCAGGTCGCAGCGCCGCCGCCCGGAGGTTCATGCTAGCGACGAGCGGCTCGTCGCCCGCTGCTACATGGCCTGATCAACAGCGTCGAAGGCCACTTGAGCCTTCCCACCGACGGCGGTAATGGCCGTGATGCAGACGACAATAATCAGGGCCAGCAGCACCGCGTACTCGGTCGCGGTCGGACCGTCTTCACTGCGGAAGAATGCTTTGACTCGGGAAATCAGTGCGTTCATGTTGTCCTTCTCCAAACAGTGCCTTCGCGAAACCACAGGTCGGTGGGCCACATGCCGCACGGCGACCACCGTTCATCCACTCCGGACAGCCCAGGTCACACACCTGCCGCGTCCGCGGTACAGCCCTCTGGAAGTCCGTCGCGTGTTCCCACCAGCGCCCGCAGCGCGGGTCGGTCGCCCGCCGCTTACACGTGCAGCGGCGCGACACCCTAACCGTTCCAAATGTCGCGCGGCTTGGCAAGTGCTGCGCGAGAATAGGCAAGAATCGCGCGGTAGAAACGCCTGCGCAGATTCGCAAGCTCCGGTGTGGCGATCCCCTGCGCTTATTATCGGGTTGGTCTGGCCACGCTCGCCCGCAGCGCGTCAGACGGCGCGGCAATGCCATGCCAGAGCTCGAATTGCGCCTCCGCCTGGTGCAGGAACATCTCCAAGCCGGAAACCCCGGCACAGCCGCGTGCGCGGGCCGCGCGCGTCAGCCGCGTTTCGGCGGGCTGGTAGATCGTGTCGAATACGGTCGTACCCGGCCGCAGAGCCTCAGCGGGCAGCGGGGTTTCTTCCACCAGGGGCCACAGACCTACGGACGTACAGTTAATGAGTATGTCGCCCGCATAGTGCAGACGGTTTGCCCGTGGCGCGGGGCGACACCCGAACTCCGCGGCCAGCCGCTCCGCACGGTAGCGCGCCGCGGCGGTCTGTGGAACTGGCTCCTGGCGCCATTCGCGGTTCAAGCCGCCCGATGGCCGGAAACGGCGCTCGCCGCGTAAGCGAGCGCGGAAAAAGGAGTTCTACAACGGACTGTTAGCCCCGCGCCGCCGGGCGTAAAGCCCGCCGACCCGGTTCGGGCCGCAGTTGTTGCGCGCCTGACTCCTACCCGCCAAGCAGCGCGACAAACGGGTTGATGTCGTCGAAATCCACGAACCCGTCGTAGTTGCAGTCGCTGTTGGAAAGCGGGCAGTTCGGATACGTGGCCTGGTACGCGGCCGGATCGCTGATCGCAAGCACAAACGGGTTGATGTCGTCGAAGTCGATGTAGCCGTTGCAGTCGGTGTCGCCAACCGGGAACTGCGGCGCGGATTGCACCACGAACGTGGCATCACTCTCGTCCCAATCGCCGTAGCTTCCGCCGCCATAGTAGGCCCGGACCCGGACCTTGTTGGTATCAGAGACAACCGTCGGCGTCCAAGCGGTCGAGGTAGCACCGGACGGGGTCAGGTCGATGATGTTGGTCCAACTCGTCAGATCCGTCGTAGCGCTCAAGTCGTCGATCCACGCCGTGTCGCTGCCGTTCGAGACGCTGCTGTCCTTGAGGTACTCCCATTTCAGTTCGTGCGAGCCGGCAGCCACGGTGGTCGTGAAGTTCGCCCAGGCGACGGTGCCGGAAGCATGCGCAAGCTGTTGGTTGTCGATGTAGAAATTGAAGAAATCGTAGCCCGACTCTGAACTGACCCTGTACCAGAAACTCACTTGCGTACAACTGAGGGTGCGCTTCACCCAGGTGGATTGGTTGTGCGTAATCGTGCCGGCTTTGGCCGAGCGCGTCGGGGAATGCGCAGACGTGGAACTGATGGCCCAATTCGCGTTGCCACCGGTCGTGTAGTTCGATCCCAGGGTCGCGCGCTCGAAGTCGTCGGTGATGTTGCTGGACTGGCCGTAATTGGCGGTGTACTGCACCTGGAACTGCGCCGTGGGGTTGCCGACCCACGCGACCGTTACAGGCACATTGACCGTGAGTGTCTCGCCGCCATTCGGATAGCTGAGGCGGGCCGAGGGGTACAGCGGCACGTCCAGCCGCGTGGCGGGTCCGCTCGCGACGGTGAACGGCAGCGTCACGGCATCGTAACCCGTCGCGGCGACGCGCAGTTGATACGAGCCCGGCATGAGCATCCGGTGATAGTCGCCCACGTTCGGGTCGGTGTACATGTTGTGGCTCCGACCGACGACCGAGACCGTGGCCGCGAGCGGCGCCCCGGTGTCGCCGTCGGTGACGAGGCCGCGGACGCCGATCAGAGCCGTTTCGAAATAGGAGAGCATCGCATCGCGGTTGTTGTTCCAGTAGGTCGGCATCTGGGTGTAGGCGGGGCTCTTGGTGACACTGAGCTCGATGGTCACTTCGTTGCCGCCCATGTAGCGGTAGTCCCAATCCTGCATACCGCCTTCGATGGCGTACCAGGCGGCCCCGTTGGTAATGCCGTGGTAAAACGTGCTGCTGTTCCACATGGGCAAATTGTGCTGTGAGTACTGCTCACTGATCCAGATGAACATATCGTCGTCGGGCGTCGGCGAGTTCGTGGAACCATAGCCGTCGTTGTCGAACGGGTAGTTCACGACCAAGGCGCCGCCGTGGAAATTCGCGGCCAGCGTGAAGGAGTGCGCGAAACTCCACAACATGACGGTCTGCACTTCCATGGGCCGGCCGTCGATGGTATTCGGCTCGCCGAGTGTGCCTTCGGGGAAGCTGCGGTTCAAGTCAGCGCCGGTGGCGTTGTAGCGCGAGTTGTACGCATATCCGTACGGGTTCATGCACGGCACGATCCAGATTTCAAGGTTGTTGACCATGTCGGTCACGCGCTGCACGGTGCCGTAGTTCGTGAGCAAATAGTCAATGAGATTGAGACACATGACGACGCCCGTGACTTCGTCGCCGTGCATGGTCGAGATGTACTTGACTTCCGGCTCGTCCTCCTCGACGCCGACGTTGTCGGAGATCTTGAGCGCCCAGAGGTCCTTGTTGGTCGAGGTCGGGCCCAGGTCGAAGACCTGGCAGAGGCTCGGGTACTGCGCCGCCCGGGTTTGGAGTGTCGCCACGATCTGGTCATATGAGGGATACCCGGAGGGTTGATCGGTGCCGCGCGGCGCCGCGGGATGCGGCCAGGCGGCCACGCCTGCGTTGTCCACGGCGGTCGGATCAGCACCGGCAGCCATCAGGACCTGCGCCAACACGTTCAGCAGTTCCTGCACCTCCGGGTCCTCGGCCTCGCGCGCGCTGCTGCCCAAGACGTGCAGCGGCGTCTGTCCCGCGGCGTTGCGGGCCTGCACATCGGCCCCCGCCGCGAGCAACAGTCCGATCGCCTGTGACCGGGCCAGCCGCGCCGCCAGGTGCAGCGCTGTATCCCCGCGCTCGTCCGCGGTATTCACCGTGGCGCGTTGCGCCAGCAACGCCTCGAGCACGGATGTGTTGTTCGAACCGGCCGCGTAATACAGCGGCGTCCGCCCGTGCGCATCAAGGACGTTGACGTCTGCCCTGGCACCCAGCAGCAATCGGACGGTTTCCGGCGCGCCGCGTTGCGCCGCGTAGTGCAGCGGCGTCAGGCCTTCTGCGTCCGTCTGATTGACATCCACCTGGCTTGCCAGCAGCCCCGCCACGGCCAGCGCATCCCCGGTGCGGGCCGCCGCGTGTATGTCCGCGGCGTAACTGAGGCTAGATATTGACAAAACGGTCCCGATAGATACCATGAGGCGGAGTCGAGTGGGCATTGTGGTCCTTAATGTGATAGTCGGTGATACGGATCGCAGCCGTAACGCCAGCACGCCCCATTCCACGTTAGCGGTGTGGCTCAGCGATTGCAATACGGACATACGAGCCCGATAATAGCATAGCTCTGGGTGGAAATTATCCACGGCGCAGCGCAAACGGTGGGGTGGCCATCTTGGCCGCCCGGCGCGCAGCGCGTTGAAAGCGTAGCACCTCAAGCCCCCCCGG
This sequence comes from Phycisphaerae bacterium, assembly GCA_020058145.1. GTDB lineage: Bacteria > Planctomycetota > Phycisphaerae > UBA1845 > Fen-1342 > JAGVEP01. The sequence goes on from JAGVEP010000412.1 coordinate 14,471, forward strand.
TTTCCGGCCCCGCGAGTTTTGCCCGCAAATACCGACCGGTATAGCCGTGTGGGCTCGCGGCGACGACTTCCGGCGGACCCTCCGCGACGATCCGACCGCCCGCCTCACCACCCTCCGGCCCCAGATCGACAATCCAGTCCGCGGCCTTGACGACGTCCAGGTTGTGCTCGATCACCAGCACGGTGTTGCCCATGTCCACCAGGCGATTGAGGACCGCCATGAGTGTCTGGATGTCCGCGAAGTGCAGCCCGGTGGTCGGCTCGTCCAGGACGTAAAGCGTGTGGCTCTCGACCTTGGCGCGTTCGGTGGCCGACGCGCTCGGCGGGCCGTGCGGCGCGACGGGGTGGAGTGTGCCCTTGGCCAGTTCCGCCGCCAGTTTCACGCGCTGCGCCTCGCCGCCGGACAACGTGTTGGAGGGTTGGCCCAAGCGGACGTAGCCGAGCCCGACGTCGGACAAGGCCTGCAAACCGTGCTTGATGCGCTGAAAGCTGTCGAAGAAGCGCAGGGCTTCCGCGCCCCGCATTTCGAGCACGTCCGCGATGGACTTGCCGCGATAGCGAATCTCCAGCGTCTCGCGGTTGTACCGGGTGCCCTTGCACTCCTGGCACTCGACGAACACGTCGGGCAGAAAGTGCATCTCGATTCGCCGCACACCCTGTCCCTGGCACGCCTCGCAGCGGCCGCCTTTGGCGTTGAAGCTGAAGCGGTTGGCCTTGTAGCCGCGAATCCGCGCCTCTTTGGCCTTGGCGTACAACCGCCGGATTTCGTCGAATACGCCGGTGTACGTCGCGGGGTTGCTCCGCGGCGTGCGACCGATGGGCGCCTGGTCAATCTCGATGACGCGGTCGATTTTGTTCGCCCCGATGAGCCGCTCGTGCTGGCCGGGATGCTCGCGCGAGCGGTACAGCCGCCGGCGCAGCGCCGGCAGGAGGATCTGCGACACCAAGGTGCTCTTGCCGCTGCCGCTGACTCCGGTGACGGCGCAGAGCACACCGAGCGGGAAGCTCACGTCGATCTTCTGCAAGTTGTTCTCGGCTGCCCCAAGCACCTGCAGGAAGTCCGTGCGCCGCGGCCGGCGCCGCTCCTCCGGCACGGGGAGCGCGAGTTCGCCGCGCAGGTATTTTCCGGTGATCGACGTCGCCTGGGCCAGCGCCTCAGCCGCCGGCCCCTCGGCGATGATGCGACCGCCGTGCAGTCCGGCACCCGGGCCCATGTCGATAAGATGATCGGCAGCCCGAATCACATCCTCGTCATGCTCGACCACAATGACCGTATTGCCAATGTCTACCAGCCGCCGGATAGAAGTCAGCAGGCGTTCGTTGTCGCGCTGGTGAAGTCCGATGGTGGGCTCGTCGAGCACGTAGCAGACGCCGACCAGCCCACTCCCAAGCTGCGTGGCCAGGCGAATCCGCTGCGCCTCGCCGCCGGACAAGGTGCCGCTGGTGCGGTCGAGCGTGAGGTAGCCGAGCCCCACGTCGTACATGAAACGCAGGCGCTGCCGAATCTCGCGGAGAAGCGGTTCCGCGATGGGCACGGCCTCTCCTTCCAGCCGCAACTGCTCAAACATCGCGGTCGCGTCCGCGATCGACAGCCGCGTCAGCTCGTGGATGTTGCGGCCCGCGACGCGGACGGCCAGCGACGTCGCCCGCAACCGTGCCCCGCGGCACCGGTCGCACACGTACTCCGACTGGTAATTGCCCAGCCGACTCCGGCCGCCCTCGCTCCCCGCAGCCCGCAGCCGCCGCTGCAGATTCGGGATGACGCCTTCGAACGTCACGCCGTGGTGCTGGCTCTCGTCCTCCGTCGTACCGGAGAGAATGATCCGCTTCAGATCTTCGGGCAGACTCTTAAAAGGTGTCTCCGGCGCGATGTCCAGGGCCGCGCACAAGGCCCGCACCAGCTTCAGGTGCATGGCGGCCACCCGTTTCTTGCCCGCCGACCACGGCGCAATCGCACCGCTGACCAGCGCGCGATTCTCGTCTGGGATGATGAGTTGCGGATCAAAACGCAGGGCCGTCCCGAGCCCGCCGCACGCCTCGCACGCCCCGTACGGAGAATTGAAACTGAAGGCCCGCGGCGCCAATTCCGGCAGAGTGATCCCGCAGGCCGTACACGTGTGGCGTTCGCTGAAAACGTCGTCCGTCCAGGGTGTCCCCGCCCGGCCCAGCGCGGCGGAGTCCAGGGCCGGGGCGCTGCCATTACTTCGCGCGACGATCGCCGTGCCATCGCCAAGGGCCAGCGACAACTCCACCGCGCTGGCCAGCCGCGACCGGATCTCGGGTTGGATTTCGAGGCGATCCACGACGATGTCAATGTCGCTGTGGCGGCCTTTGGCCAGCTTGCCCGCCGCCGCCCACTCATCGGCGAGCTGGTTCACGTCGGCCAGTTCGCCATTGACGCGCGCCCGTACAAAACCCTCGCGCTGAATGCGGCGCAAGATGGGCAGCAGCTCGCCGCTCTGCCCGCGGGCCAGCGGCGCCAGCACCATGATCCGCGTCCGCACCGGATACGCGAGCACCAGGTCGACGATCTGATCCACGGTCCGGCGGTAGATGCGCTGGCCGCATTTCGGGCAGTGCGGCGCGCCCACGCGGGCGAAAAGCACGCGCAGAAAGTCGTAAATCTCCGTCGTCGTGGCCACGGTCGAGCGCGGATTGCTCGCGGCCGCGCGCTGTTCGATGGCCAGCGTCGGCGGCAGGCCCTCGATACGGTCCACGTCGGGCTTGCCGATCTGTTCGAGGAAATGCCGGGCATGGACGCTCAGCGATTCAACGTACTTGCGCTGGCCCTCCGCGTAGATCGTGTCGAAGGCGAGGCTGCTCTTGCCCGAGCCGCTCAGCCCGGTGATCACCACCAGCCGGTCGCGTGGGATGTCCACGTCGAGGTTTTGGAGGTTGTGCTGGCGGGCACCGCGAATGCGGATGAACTTCGGTTCCACGCTCCGACTCCCCGTGGGCACCGCACGCGCCGGTAGCCGCCGTGGAGGCGCGCTGGTCTCGGCGCCGGCAACCGTCTGCTCGGCCCACGGTCAAAACGAGTAGTTTACCGCGCCGCCGCGCGCCGGGGCAGGGGGTCGGCGTGTTTCGTCGCAGCACGCGGCACCCGCACCGTCGGTCAATTTGCTCCGCCGCGCCGATTCTGGTACAAAATCTGGTTTCACCGGAGAGCACAACGACACCATGATCGGAATCCGACGCGAAGATAAGAGCAAATGGGAAGCCCGGGCGCCACTGTCGCCCCAGGACTTGCGGGAGCTGACGGCGCGACACGGGCTACGGTTTCAGGCGCAAACCGCGCCCTTCAGGCGGTTTAAGGACAACGAGTATCAAGCGGCGGGGGCCGAGGTCGTGGACGACCTGCGGGCCTGCCCGATCATCCTCGGCGTGAAGGAAATCCCGCCCAAGTTCCTCGAGCCGGACAAGACCTACGTCTTCTTCTCGCACACCATCAAGGGACAGCCCGCGAACATGCCCATGCTGCGGCGGCTCATCGAGCAGGGCTGCACGCTGATCGACTATGAGCGGATCGTCGACGAACAGGGGCGGCGGCTGGTGTTTTTCGGACGTTACGCCGGTCTGGCCGGCATGATCGACACGCTCTGGGCGCTCGGCCGGCGACTGGAGCATGAGGGTATCGATAACCCGCTGACCCAGGTCCGCCGGGCGTACGAATACGCCGACCTTGAGCACGCCCAGCGCGAGATCGCCGCAATCGGCGAGCGCATCCGGCAGCAGGGACTTCCCGCGGCCATGACGCCGTTTGTCGTCGGCTTTGCGGGCTATGGAAACGTGTCGCAGGGGGCACAGGAAATCTACGATCTGCTGCCGACACGCGCAATTTCGCCCGCGGAGCTGGCCGGCGTCGCCGCCGACCACCGGACGTGCTACAAGGTCGTGTTCCGCGAAGAGGACATGGTGGAACTGACGGCGGGCGGGGCCGGCAAGTTCGACTTGCCGGACTACTACCAGCACCCGGAGAAGTACCGTTCGAAGTTCTTCCCCCAGGTCCGGCACCTGACGGCGCTGGTCAACTGCATCTACTGGGAACCAAAGTACCCGCGGCTCGTGACCAATGCGCAACTGCGGGAGATGTTCGGCGGCCCGACGCGCCCGCGGCTGCACGTGATTGGCGATATTTCATGCGACATCGAGGGGTCGATCGAGTGTACGGTCAAAGCCACGGAGCCGGGCGAGCCGGTGTTTGTCTATGAGCCGGCGACGGGCCAGGTCCGCGATGGGTTGGTCGGCAACGGCCCGGTGATACTCGCGGTGGACATTCTGCCGTGCGAGCTGCCGATCGACGCCACGGTGTACTTCGGGCATTCCCTGAGCCCGTTCCTGCCGGCGCTGGCCCAGGCGGATTTTGGCCGGCCGCTCGCGGAAAGCGGCCTGCCGCCGACGTTGCAGCGGGCGACGATTGTTTACCGGGGAAAGTTGACGGAACCGTATCACTACCTGACAGAGAAGTTGCGCGTGCCGAGTAGCGAATAGCGAGTTGTGTATCGAATCGAGTCTTAAACTCGCTACTCGCTACTCGCTACTCGCTATTCGCTACTCTGAACTCCACAAGACAGGAGACATTGGAATGAAGAAGATTCTGGTCCTCGGTGCTGGCCTGGTGTCTCGTCCGCTCGTGCGATATCTGCTCGAGCAACCCGACTTCCACGTGACGGTGGCGTCGCGGACGGTCTCGAAGGCCGAGGCGCTCGTCGCTAAGCACCCCAAAAGCACGACGGTGGCGCTCAACACGGAGGATACCGCCAAGCTGGAGCAGCTCGTGCGCGAGCACGACCTGTCGATCAGCCTCTTGCCCGCACCGCAGCACCCGCTGGTGGCCGAAATGTGCCTGCGGCATCGCAAACACATGGTCACTACGTCGTACATCAGCCCGCAGATGAAGGACTTCGACGGCCCGGCCCGCGACGCGGGCGTCATGCTGCTCAACGAGATCGGCGTCGACCCCGGCATCGATCACATGTCCGCGATGCGGATCATCCACGACGTCGAAAAACGCGGCGGCAAGGTCGTCAACTTCAAGTCCTACTGCGGCGGGCTGCCGGCACCCGAGGCCAACGACAATCCGTGGGGCTACAAGTTCTCGTGGAGCCCGCGCGGCGTGTGTACCGCCGGCAAGAACGCGGCTAAGTGGCTCGAAAACAGCAAGTTTGTCGAAATCCCCGGCACTGACCTGTTCCTGAACAATCACCCGGTGTCGGTCGAGGGCGTCGCCGGTCACAAGGCGCTCGAAGGCTATCCGAACCGCGATTCGTTGGGCTACATCGACGTGTACGGCCTGAAGGACATGGAGACCATGTTCCGCGGCACGCTACGCTACCCCGGCTGGTCGGCGTGCATGAAGAAAGTCGTGGACATGGGCCTGCTCAGCGAGGACCCGGTGACGTACCCGGCCGGCATGACGTTCGCACAGTGGACGGCGAGCTTCATCAACGCCCCGTCTACAAACAACCTGCGTGACCAGATCGCCAAGCACTTCAAGACGGACGCAAAGGCGAACTTCCTCGACCGCTGGGAGTGGCTGGGGCTGCTGGGCAACGATCCGCTGCCGATCACCGGCAAGCCGACCACCGCGCTCGACATCCTCGCCACGCGGATGGAACAGAAGATGGTCTACCAGCCCGGCGAGCGCGACATGCTCGTGCTGATGCACAAGTTCATCGCCCGCTTCCCGGGCCGGGCGGGTAGCACCGGCGTCTCGCCGGTTGAGGAACGCATCTCCTCCACGATGATCGACTTCGGCATCCCCGGCGGCGAAAGCTCGATGGCCCGCACGGTCAGCCTCCCCGCGGCGATCGCCACCAAACTGATCCTCACGGGCGCGATCCGCGACACCGGCGTCCACGCCCCCGTCAAGGCGAGCATCTATAACCCGGTGCTCGACGAGCTCGCGACGATGAACATCCGGTGCGTGGAGAAGACGGAGAAGTAGGGTCCAGGGATCAAGGAACAGCCCGGGCGCCGCGGCCGGCCCGGCCGTGGCACCCTTGACCCCTCCGTCCCTTCGTCCCTCCGTCCCTGCGTCCCTTCGTCCCTCTGTCCCTTCGTGCCTTCGTGCCTCTCTTCCGGTATAACCTCCGCTCGTGTACAAGCTCTTCCTCGCGATCCGCTACTTGTGGAAGCGCCGCATCGCGTACTTCGCGATTGCCGCGGTAATGCTGTGTACCGCGATGGTGCTGATCGTGATGTCGGTGATGGGCGGGTTCCTCGACCAGCTCAAGGTGAAGGCGCGCGGGCTGCTCGGCGACGTGATCGTCGACAATCGCTCTTACACAGGATTCCCCCTCTACGAGGAGTTTCTGGCGGATATCGCGAACTGGCCGCAGATCAAGAAGGCCACGCCGGTGATTTATTCCTACGGGCTGCTGCGTTTCGTCGGCTCGCCGCAAACGAACACCGTGCGCGTGGTCGGCCTGCGGCTGGAAGACGTGTACGAGGTGAACGCCTTCAAGGCGAGCCTGTACTACGAGCAGCACTATCCGGGCACGACGACCCTGACCCCGCAAGCGCAACCCCTCGCCGGCTTCGATATGGATGCCGAGCTGATCGACTGGCGTGACGAGCATGACCAGCCGATGGGCCGCGGGCCGCTGCCATTATTGCCGTCGGCGTATCAGCAGGCGCTCGAAAAAAGCTGGGCCGCGGGCGTTGTGGACGACGATTCTCCGGAAACGGAGTGGACGCGGTCGCTCCGGGCCCTCAAGCGGCCGCCGATCTTTGGGCAGTATGGCCTGGTCGAGAAACCCGGTCCGCCGGAGATGGCCGGCGATCGGCAGCCGGGTCTGATCATCGGCCGTGACATCATCGCCCGCCGGCTGCCGGATGGCCGCTATCACCGGCGGTGGGACTACCCGCGCGGCTGCCTGACGACGATCACGCTCGTGCCGGCGAGCGAGAGCGGGACCATCGACACGCCGGTGAAACAGCCCTTCCGCTACGCCGACGATTCGCGCACGGGCATTTATGAGATCGATTCACAGCACGTGTATTGCGATTTCGACCTGCTCCAGAAGCTGCTGCACATGGACCGGGCGGAGCGGGTGGACTCGGAAACCGGGCAGTCGCTTGGCACGATTCCACCGCGCTGCTCGCAGATACAAATCAAGATCACCAACGGGACAGACGCCGCCGCGCTGACCCGCCGCCTGGAGCAGTTTTACCGCGACTACCTCAACGACGCGCGCTTTGCCGACAAGCTGACACTCAGCGACATCCAGGCGCTTCAGTACGTCGAGGCGATGACGTGGGAGCAGTCGCAAGCCCACATCATCGCCCCGGTCGAAAAGGAACGGCAACTCGTCTCCAGCCTCTTCGGGATCATCTCGCTCGTCGCGGCCGTGCTGGTGCTGTGCATTCTCTACATGATCGTGCTCCAGAAGACGAAGGACATCGGCATCGTCAAGAGCATCGGTGGTTCGCCGATCGGCGTGGCCCTGATTTTCCTCGGCTACGGGGCCGCGATCGGCATCGTCGGCAGCGCGCTGGGCGCGGTGCTGGGCTACTACTTCGTGACGCACATCAACGAGATTCAGGACTTCCTCACGAGCGTGAATCCGGCGTGGCAGGTGTGGGACCGCTCGGTTTACTCGTTCGATCAGATTCCCAGCACGGTGCGGACGCTCGACGCCATGGTCGTCGTAGCGGTCGCCATCGCGGCCTCGACGCTGGGGGCCCTGCTGGCGGCCTTGCGGGCCGGGTTCATGCAACCGGTGGAGGCGCTGCGCTATGAGTAGCCCGCTGCTGGTCGCCAAGGGCATTCAGAAGGCCTATCGCATGGGCCGGAGCCCGCTGCGCGTGCTCACCGGCTGCGATCTGACCGTCCACGCCGGCGAGTTTGTCGCGATCATGGGCCGGTCCGGCAGCGGCAAGAGCACGCTGCTCCAAATCCTCGGCGCCCTCGACGTGCCGGACGCGGGCGAACTACGTTTTGCCGGCACTTCGTTTCACGCCGCCGACCATGCGGGCGTGCGCTGGGCGCTGCGGGCGGACACCGTGCTGCGCGTGCTTCAGCGTGTGCTGCTGGTGCTGCTAACCGCGCTCGTCGCGGTCGGTTTCCTGGCGTTCATCATCGTGCCGCTCGTGGGCCTGCTCGGGCAGGGCGTCATTACAAGCTGGCCGCGCGTGCTCCGGCCGCACCTGTTCGCCTCGTTCGCGACGCTCTTCGCACTCGCGGCCGCGCTGCTGGTCCTGGTTGTTGTGCTGCTCGTGCGGCTGCTGCTGACGCACGTGGTCGAACGCCGGCGCATCTATCTCCGGCGGAAGGACTTCGGTTTCGTCTTCCAGTTCTATCACCTGCTGCCCGAGCTGAACGTGCTCGAAAACACCGTCTTGCCGCGGATGGTCGATACGCCGAGCTGGAGCTGGCTTTTCCGCCCCTGGGCGGCGCGGCGGGAAGCGCGCGAGATTCTGGAGCGGGTCGGGCTGACGCAGCGCCTCAATCACCGGCCCAGCGAGCTCTCCGGCGGCGAGCGGCAGCGGGTCGCGATTGCGCGGGCGCTCGTGCATCGGCCGAAGATCCTGTTTGCGGATGAGCCGACGGGAAATCTCGACGCCGCCGCGGGTGCCGAGCTGATGGCGCTGCTCAAGCAGCTTCACGGCGCGGGCCAGACCATCGTGATGGTCACGCACGATGCAGCCATCGCACAGCAGGCGGACCGGATTCTGCGGCTGGAAGGCGGCGTGTTGCGTTGAAGGGTGGCGTGGGCGTCTCGCCCGCGGGTGGTGCGGGCGTCTCGCCCGCGGGTGGTGTGGGCGTCCCGCCCGCCGTCGTAGCATCGGCCCCCCGTGGCCGACGTAAAGTTGAGGATGACCCTAATAAACGCGCGTCGCATACCACGCGTCACTCACCCATTCGCAGCAATCGCCTGCGTCCTGTGCGCGTGCGCCTCAGCTTTAGCAGCCGATCATCCGCGCCTGCTGCTCACGCCGGACGACCTGCCGCGGCTACGGCACGCGTGCGGCGTGGGACCGCCGCCAGCCGGTGTTTTCGCCGGCCAGATGCCGGTGTCACATCAGGGTGCGCGCGCCGCGGAGTATCAAGCTCTGCGGGCACAGCTTGCGCACCCACTGCTCGACGAACGTCTGCCGGGCGAGTTGCTCGCCGCGGCATTCCTGCACCTGGTCGATCCCAGCGACCCGGGGAACGCCACCTGGCTGCGGCTGATCACCGCGGCGCTCGACAACCCGGGGCGGGGCGCGGCCGATCCCCTGGAGTTGACGCTCGCCCTTGATTGGTGCTGGCCGGACCTGCCGGCGGAAGCGCGCCAGGACTTCTTGTTCCGTCTGCACAAGCGGACGGTTGCACTCACGCCGGCGGACAGTCCGCTCGACCCGCGGCGCTTCCGCGAACGCCTCGCGCAGCTCGCTTTGGCCGTCGCCATCGACGAGACGGACGAGCCGAGCCCGAGTTGGACCGAATTGCGGCAACAACTGCTCGATTCCGGCCGGACGTATTTCACCCACACGTTCCCGACGTTCGTGCAATGGCGGACATTGAGCCCCACGAGCCCCGCGGCGGCGGCCCGCGATGAGTGCGACACGGTTCTGGCCATTGAAATCGCCGGCCGGCTGCTTGGCCACGACCTCTGGCCGGATTACGCGGACGGTGCCGGGCGCTGGCTCGAACACTACGTGCTGGCCGCGTCGGAGCATCCGGCGCTGCAACACGAGTTCATCCGCGACGACGGGACCGAAGCGCCGCTGACGCCGGCGCCGGCGTGGCGCGACCTGCTGCCGCTTACCGCC
>JAGVEP010000065.1 GCA_020058145.1 Phycisphaerae bacterium
CGTGCTCGGCCTGCCGCTTCACCTGCCGCGTGCCTTCGAGGGCCGCGTGCAGGGCGCGGGCTTTCCAAGAGAGATTACGGCGGGCGGCATCCACCAGGCGGCGCGGCATGCCGAGGTGTTCGGCGACGGCGATGGCGTTGCTCTCGCCCGGCTCGCCGATGCGCAGGTGAAACGTGGGGCGCAACGTGGCGCTATCGAACTCGACACACGCGTTCTCAGCCCCTTCGTTCATCAACGCATAGCTTTTCAGCGCGCCGAGGTGGGTCGTGACGATCGCCCGGCAGTCGAGGCGGTGCAGCTCGTCGAGGACGGCCCGCCCGAGCGCCGCCCCTTCGTCCGGGTCGGTGCCCGCGCCGAGTTCGTCGATCAGAATGAGGACCCGCGGGCCGGCGTGCCGCAGCATCGCGAGGATACGCGTCAGGTGGCCGCTGAACGTGCTCAGCGATTGCTGCATGCTCTGCTCATCGCCGACGTCGATCAGCAACTCGGAGAAGAGCCCGACTTGCGAGCCGCGCGCGGCGGGAATGGGGAGGCCGGCCTGGACCATGAGCGACAGCAGACCGATGGTCTTGAGCGCGACCGTTTTCCCGCCGGTGTTCGGACCGGTGACGATCAGCAATTGGAAGTCGTCGCCGATGCGGTAATCGATGGGGACGATCTCGGCGGGGGGCTCGCCGGCGTCGCGTTTGCGGCGCGCCAATTCGAGCAGCAGCGGATGCCGGGCGTCGCGGACGTTCAGCCTGCCCTCGGGGCATACTTCCGGGCAGTGCAACTCGTAGTCGCGGGCGAAGCGCACCTTGGCGGCGATGAGATCGACCACCGCGAGCGTTTCGAGCGTTTTGCGGATTTCCTTCTCGTTCAAGTGGATTTCGTGCGTGAGGTCCCACAGCAGGCGGCCGATTTCCTCCTGCTCCTCACTGCGCAGGTTGCTGATGCGGTTGTTCAGCTCGACGATGGCGGCGGGTTCGACGTAGAGCGTGCCGCCGCTGTCGGAGGCCCGATGGACGATGCCCGGCAGGCGGCCGCGGTACTCGGTCTTGAGCGGCAGCACGAGGCGGTCGCCGTGGAAGGTGTGGTTGGAATACTGCAGCAGCCGGCGGGTCTCGGGATCACGCAGCAGAGCGTCGAGCGTCTGGCGAATCTGGTGGTTGGCGACCTCGATTTCGCTGCGAATGCCCTGCAGCTTCGGACTGGCGTCATCGCGGACCTGGCCACGCTCGTCGATGACCCGCCGAATTCGCTCGGCGATGGAGCGGAAGTCCCCGACGCGGCCGGAGAGGTGCTGGAGCTCAGGCCGGTCGGCGGGCTGGTCGCGCAGATACTCGGCGACGGCGTGGGTGCCTTCGAGCGTGCTCGCAATTTGGGCCATCTCATCGACGGTGACGCGCAGCGGCGGGCCGCAGCGTTGCAGGATTTCGCGCACGTCACTGATGCCGCCAAACGGTGGCGTGCCACGTTCCTCGATCTGGCGCTGGAGTTCCTGCACCTGGTTGAGCCAGCGCCGGACGAGGTCGGCACGCGTGTTGGGCTGGATGTGCTCCACGAGCGACCGTCCGAGCCCGGTGAGGGCGTAGCCGGCGAGCAGCTCGCGGATGCGCGCGAAATCGAGACATTCCAGCGTGTGAGTATCCATAGCGTCTTACAACTGCGCGGGTGGCGCAGGCGCTGACGACATGCCCCGGAACGTCCCGGAGCCGGCTGGCGCCCATTGTAGCGGAAGAGCGGGGAAAACGGAGCGGGACAATTGGGGAGTTCAGGGTTCAGGATTCAGGGACGCGCGATCTGACCGCCGCCAACGTTGCGACGCGGGGCGTGTCTGAGTATCGTAAGTTCGAAATACAAGGAGTTGGGCAATGCACGTATCACGCCGACTTAAGCTGCTGGGGCTGCTGGTGTCCGGCGCTTGGCTGCCGCTGACGGTGACCTGCCAGCCGATGGATGCGGTGATCGACATCGTTGGCAACGGCGGGAGCCTGATCGTCGCTGGGCCCTCGGATTACTACGTGGTCGACGATGGTCCGCACTGGTTCGACTTCGGGTTCTGGCACGACGAGTACGACGACTAAGCGCACAGGTGCGGTCGCGCGGCCCCTCAAGGCTGCGGCGCGCTCGTCCGCGGTGGCCCGGATGGTGGTCGCACCGGCGTGGGCGTGAAATCCACGCTGCCGATGGCGCGATCGACGCCGACGCTGAAGTTGCGATCCGCCCAATTCGGGGCGTCGTGCGGATCGAGCCACTGGTTGTCGTTTCGCCACTCGCCCCAGTAAGTGTCGTGCCCGCCGATATCGAGGAAGAGTCCGAGCGAGGTTGTGTCGGCGAAGTAGGTTGACACGCCGCCGCGCGCGCGGAAGCGCTCGTCATTCTTGGCGAAGCCGGGTCGGGGGACTTCCTTGGTCTGGTAAACGTCGTCGCCGCCGGTGTCGATGAGCAGGGCAATGCTGCGGTTGATTGAGTTTCCCAGGCCGGAGCTCTTGTCCACGCTGTACCGGTCGTCGCCTGCGACATCGAGCAAGATGCCGATCGTGAAATCGTGAGCCCAAGCGATGCTGAGGTTCGAGTTTTCCTCGGCGAGGTGCTGGTCGTCGCCGTCCTCGTCGACCAGGACGCCGATGCAGAAATGGGCGCCCGTACCCTGGGAGTAGCAGACGCCGTGGTATTCGTCGTCGCCGCCGCGGTCGTGCAGGAGGCCGATGCCGAACCAATAGCCGGTGCCCATGGACCAGTTGCCGGCGGAGTAGTCGTCGGCGCCGGCGCCGTCGAGCAAGGCGCCGAGTCCGCCGGCCCAGGAATGGCCGTCGCTGCCATCGCCACGGCGGCCCATGCCGCAGCCCTGGACGTTGGAGACGCAGACATCCAGGTTGGGTGAGTGGTAAGACGGTCGGCCGGTGATGGACTGCTCGCGCACGGCGACGTAGCGGTCATCGCCGGTGCGGTCGGCGAGCACACCGACGCCGTTGACGCCGCCGAGTGCCTGCCCGTCGCCGTAGATTTTGTACTGATCGTCGCCGGCGAGGTCGAACAGCAGGCCGACGCCGAAGTAGCCGCAGCCTTGCCCGCTGAACGCGGTGAAGTAGGTGTCGTCGCCGGCCAGATCGACCAGGAGTCCGAGCCCCAGTTGGCCGACGCCCTGCGCGTAGCGTTTGGCGGTGTAGGTGTCGTCGCCGGCGGCGTCCAGCAGCAGGCCGATGCCACACAGGCCGGCGCCTTGGGCGGGGACGTCGGAGGTGTAGGTGTCATTGCCGCCCATTTCCAGCAGCAGGCCGATGGAGCGATTCGCGTTGGAGGCCGCGACCCCGCCGGTGTACACGTCGTCGCCGCCAAGATCGACGCTCAGCAGCGCATCGGTGCCGTCAACATGGTCGTTTCCACCGCCGTGGACGCGAATCCAGCCCCACGGGGTTTCCCAGTCGCAGGCGAAGTCGGGCACGTCGTGGAGGTCGAGTTTCTGGAGCGCGATGCGGGCATCGTCCATCGCCTGCACGCATTTCAGGCCGGCGTACCAGAGGCTGGCCTCGTCGAGCGCCTTGGCTGCGTCGTCGATCTGCGGGCAGTAGTCCTGGGCGTCAATCATCTCTTCGCCCACGTTGTAGCGCGTCGCAGCCACCAGCCGGTCGTTGCCGTCAACTTTGCGAAAGGCGAGCTCGGCCCAGTAGTGCGCGTCGGCGATGTTGAGCACGAGCCGGCCGAGGATTGGGCTGACGCCCTCGGGCAGCACCTGCACCTTTTCCGCGAGCGTCTCTTTGGGCTTCGGGTACGGCAGGTCCATCCCGAAGGTGTACGCTTTCGTCGGGCGGTGCGCGGCGGCCGTGAGCTTCAGGATGGCTTCATCGAGCGGTGTGTCCGGCGCGAGCAGATTGGTGTGGTAGCCGCGGAACCCGCCGAATCTCGGGTCGATTCCGAGCCGCTGGACGGCTTGGAAGAGGTTGCCGTCGTAGCTAGGATCCTTGGTGTCGAGCTTGGCCGGGTCGAGCTTCTCCCAGGCCGTCTCGCCGAGCGCCCGCGTGTAGGCGACCGTGTCCAGCGGGGCGGCGAATAGCGAATCGAAGGCGCGCAGCTTGTACTGCACCTCCGGCCAGCGCGGCCACCAGCCTTTGGGCGTCCAGCCGAGGTCGGCGCGGCGCAGGCCGACCAGGGCGAGGGTGTCATCGAGGGCGTCGGGCGGCTGGGCAGCGGTCAGCGGCAGGCCGGCGACCAGGACAGCGACGAGGGCAGGCAGTTTGTATCTCATGGCAGCAATGCTCCCAGGTGGTTCGGTTCGCGATCGGGGGGAGATTGTAAGGGTGCCGCCAGCAGCCGCACTACCCGCGCCGACAGGTCAGAATCAGGTCGGGGCTGTGCGACGCAGCGTAGGGGGTCTCCTGATACGTGCCCCAGGTGCGTGCATCGCGGCCGCCGGCGGCTTGCGCGGCGGCGAGCAGGTCCGTTTCGCGCAGACCGAGCAGCGCGGTGGAACGGAAGCGGTGGGCGAACGAGGCGGAGCCGAGCCGCAACTCGCCGAAGTTGATGTAGCCGTGGTCGCCGGCGCGGTGGATGCCCTTGATGAGAATGACATCCTCGTCGCCGCGTTTGAGACGCACGCACTTCTGCCACGTAGTTGGCCCGCTCGGCAGCCGCCAGAGGTTGAGTACGTGTACGATGCAAACGCCACCGGTGCGCAGGGCGGCGAGCATGGCCGCGAGGACTTGTTGCACGGCGACGAGGTCGGGGACGAGTGCGAGCGAGTTGCCCACGCAGACGACCGCGTCGAACGTGCCGGCGTCCGGCGGCGGCACGGTGAACGAGCGCGTCGCCCAGTGCAGCGTATCGGATTCGCCGTATTCGCCGTGGCAATGGGCGATCATGGCCGGTTCGACGTCGGCGCCCGCGACTGCCAGCCCCCAGGAGTGGAACATGGCCGCGTGCTGGCCAGTGCCGCAGGCCACGTCCAGCACACGCCGCGCGGCGACCTCGGCGAAACACCGGCGAAAGAAGGGCTCCTCGTTCGCCAGGCGCTTGGGCCAGTCCACGAGGGCGTCGTAAGTTTCCGGGTCAAGCTCGAACGGACGATCAAGAGCAGTCATGGCGCAGTTACGCGAAAGCCGCCACGGCGGGCCGAGCCCGCCCTACTGGGCATAGCGTTTCTTGAACTCTTCGGCGGCCTGCTGGCGTTTGGCCTTTTCCTCGGGGGACAGCTTCCCGATGGACCACTTGTGATCGTCGCTGCTGAGCACCTCGTCGAGCCGGGTCTTGAGCGCCTCGGCGGCCTTGGCCAGCTTCTCATCCGTGGACTTCAGGTTCCGCTCCATGAGGTCCCGCAATTCGGGCACAAATTCCGCATAAAAATTCTTGGCGACCTCGTACGTGCCGTGCCAGTGCGTGTAGTCCGGAGCCATCATCGACGCGCCATGCCGGGCGCGGCGACCTTCGTGATGCCAAAGCTCGTACCAGACCCAGTCGAGTTTGTTGGCGAATTCCTCCGGTACGGGTCGCAGCGGCTTGGCGAGGTTATACAGCTCCAGACCCGGCCGCGCGAATTTCTCCTGGTACAGGTCGATCAGGGCATCGTACTGGACGTAAAAACCGTCCACCCACCCCTGCGCGTGGCAATTTAAGCACACATCCTGCATGTTCTTGCGCCGCACTTGCCAGGGCGCTTCTTTGCCCGGCAGGCCCATCTTGGCGTCGGCCTCGTCGGTGCGCACCGACAAGGCCGGGCGGTTATTCCAACTGATCCGCAGGCCGACGTCGTGCGTGACGGGCTGCGTGCGGGTCGCCGACATGTGGCACGTGACGCACGCGGGTGCGGCCCAGTAGTCCTCGCCGACGATCCACTTGTTCGAATCGAGGTTCATGCGGTCGAGGTTGGCGAAGAAGAGGATGCCGTGCTTGGACTCCTCGTAGATTTCCTTCTGCGGGTGGTCCGGACCGAGGTGGCACTTGCCGCAGGTATTGGGGTGGCGGGCCTGCGCCGCGGAAAAAGCGTGCCGCGTGTGGCAGGCATTGCAGGCGCCCTCCGAGCCATCGGGATTGATGCGGCCAATGCCGCTATTGGGCCAGGTGGCGGGGTCGAGCTTGCCGCCGGCCAGGACTTTGACCTGTGAACCGTGGCACTGCCAACAGCCGTTGACCGCGGCGGCGGAAACGCCCTCGGGGAAGCCCAGCGTCTTCATGGCCTTGTTGCCCTCGACGACCTCGGCCAGCGTGTTGTCGAGCGAGCCGAGGATGCGGGCACCCTTGGAATGGTGCGAGGCGCTGAACTCGGCCGTTTCGCGGCTGTGGCAGCGGGCGCAGTCCTTCGGCGTGACCAGGACGGCGATGGTAAAGCCATAATGATCCTGGGCATCCGCGTCGGTTTTCTCGGCGGCGTGACACTCGTAGCAGCCGATGTTGGCCCGGTAATGCTTGCTTTCGCCCCATTGCTGGTAAACGACCAGGGTGTTCTTCTTATGACAGGTGAGGCACTCCTGCGACTGGTCGCTGATCCTGGGCAGGCCGATGGCTTGCGCGAACGCCGCGGCGCCGCTGGCCAGCACTACCGTCACCACGCTTACCCTCGCGAGCTTCATCAGGTTGCTCCTCTTTGGTCCGTCGCAGGTCGCTCCCAAGTGCGGACAGCGCGCGTCAATGCGCACCCGCCGCGGGCCGGGCGCCGGGCGCCGTTATTTCACCGGCCAGCACGGGCACCGAAACACGCACGAAAACGGTGTATAGCAGCAGTCCAAACGCCCAGATGCCGAAGCACACCAGGATCTCGTTCACTGTCGGCTGGTACTCGACAATCTCGCCCAGCGGCGTCGGAATGAACGCTGGGACAATCAATCCCATGCCCTTCTCAATCCAGATGCCGACGATGCTCAGTACGCAGGCCAGGTTCAGCGCCGGCAAGCCCCGGGAAGCCGGCAGCACCAGCAGCGCGAGCGCGAGCAGGTCAAAAAGGACCGCGGTCCAAATCCACGGAACCAGCGCGTGCCGGCCGTGCAGCCCAAAATACAGGTACCGGGCCGACGCCACGTGTGCGGTGTCGGTGTAGAACTCCACGAACAACTCGCAGCCCAGCAGGAAGATGTTCATGATCATCGCCACCTGGACGATCCGCCGCAGCGTGAGCAGCGCGTCGTCGGCGACGTAGTGCGCCGTGAACCGCCGCACGATTTGCAGCGTCAGGATGATGAACGATGGCCCGGCGGCGAAGGCGCTGGCGAGAAAGCGGGGGGCGATGATGGCCGAGTTCCAGAACGGCCGTCCGCCCAGGCCGACGTACAGGAACGCGGTCACGGTGTGAATGCTGACCGCCCACACGATCGCGATGAACACGAACGGGATGTAGAAGGCCTTCGAGGGCGTCCGGCCGCAATAGGCGGAGTAAATCAAGTACCCGCAGATGTGCAGA
Source organism: Phycisphaerae bacterium (assembly GCA_020058145.1). Classification (GTDB taxonomy): domain Bacteria; phylum Planctomycetota; class Phycisphaerae; order UBA1845; family Fen-1342; genus JAGVEP01. The sequence continues at coordinate 7,370 of JAGVEP010000065.1, forward strand.
TTCAGCAGCAAGTACCCGTTGAGCGCGATCACATCCCAGGTCAGCATCGAGAGCGGGAAATTGAAGCGCCAAAACAGGTGCATGAAACGGTCCGGCCGCCCGAGATCGACGTTGACGAACAGCAGGCACATAACGATGACGGAGACCGCGAGGAGCTCGCCGAAGATCACCACGTCGTGCAACTGGAGGTTGCGGTAGACGTAAACGGGAATGACGAGCATGGCCGCCGCGGCGGCCAACCCGACCAGGTACGTGAAATTCGCGATGTAGGCCCCCCACGACACCTGGTCCGTCATGCCGGTGGTCTGCAAACCATGGACCAGTTGCTGGCAGTAAGCGTAGAGGCCCGTCAAGGCGATCACCGTGAGCACGGTCATCCAGGCGTGATACCGCCAGTCGCCGACGAAGCTCAGCCGGAAGCACGCCCAGAGGAAGTGGAGGTAGCGCCTCATGCGCCGCCGCCCGGTTCCGGCTGGATGGGGGCAATGGGTTCGTGGTACCGGCTGCCGCGCTCGTCGAAGTAGTAGAAGAACCGCGGCAAGGTTCCGACGTCTTCTTTCAGGACGAAGGCGCGCTTGTGCTTGAGGATATAAGCCACCTCGCTCTCAGGATCGAGCACATTGCCAAACTTGCGCGAGCCGGTCGGGCACACCTCGACGCACGCGGGCATGCGTCCGACGCGCGTGCGCTGCAGGCAGAAGGTACACTTTTCCATGACGCCCTTCGGCCGCGGGCGGTTCGACAGATACGACATGTCCGGGTTTAGCTTCTCCGCCGGGATCTGCGGCTCGGCGAAGTTGAAGCGGCGGGCCCAGTAGGGACAGGCGGCTGCGCAATAGCGGCAGCCGATGCACCAGTCGTAGTCGATCACGGTGATGCCGTCCGGCTCCTGCCAGGTGGCCTCGACCGGACACACTTTCACGCAGGGCGGCTTGGCGCACTGGTGGCATTGCACCGGCATGTAGTAGCTGTCGGGACCGGGCACTACCGGTGGGTCGTAGTGGTGGTCCGCGGTCTCGATGTTGATGCTGCCTTTTTCCATCTTGAGCACGCGGATGTACTGAATCTCGGGCGCCCGCGACGGGTTGTTCTCCGCCACGCACGCGTACACGCACTTGCGGCAGCCGATGCAGCGGCTGATGTTCAGCGCGTAGACGAACTCTACGCCGGAAAGCGGCGGCGGATCAGCGACGTTGGGCTGGACGCCGTAGCGGGCCGCTACCTCGCGTGCGATGCGTGCGATAGCCGCGTGCTTCTCGTCCGCGGTCATCTCCTTGTAGTGTTTTTGCAGGAACTGCTCGAGACTTGGTATGTCGCCGGGCTTGAGTTCACGCAGCGGCGACAGCGCGGCCGCTACGGCGGAGGCGCCGGCCAGCGCCACGGCACCTTTGGACAAAAAGCCGCGCCGCGTCAACTGCGGCGGCCGGCCGTCGTCGGGTGGCAGGGCTCCAGCCATAGGATGGGATTCGTTTGCGGGCATCTATGGCTTCCCGTTCACCGGCCCGGGCAGCGCGGGTGCGTCGGACGCTTCGGCGTCGGACTCGCCGCGTGACACGTGCAGCGGGTTCTTGATCGCCGCCGGCTTGTGCGGGTAATCCTGGCGCCCCATCCGTAACGTGTTCGGCGGGGGGGCCGGCGGCATCGGCGGAAACGGTGGCTGGTGCGGATCGTGACATTCAATGCACTTGCGGCGCATCTGCGGGCCACGGCTCTTGTCCCAATAGCCCTCGGTACGCCCGTGCGCGCCGCTCAGCCAATCACGATAAACCGGCCCGTGACACTTTCCGCAGAGGAGCTGCGGCGTCGTAGCGGGTATCTCATGGCCCCAGTCGTCAACGTAGGCGTCGCGGTTCGTCAAATGGTGGCAGTTGAAGCACCGCGTATTTATGCCGTGTCGCAGCACGACGTCGCGGTGCTGGAAGGGCGAGTCGTTGGCTTCCGGCGACGACGGAAAGAGCTTGTGGCAGTCGCTGCACCGGTAGGAGTACCCGGCGACCTTGTACTCCGGACTCAGCTTGGGCTTGCGGACCGGCGTAATGTCGGTGGCCCACGCCGGCACGTTGATTGGGGGCGGTACCGGACTGACGAAGTGCCACGGATTAGCCCAGAGTCCCCCGGCCAGCGCAAACAGAATCAGCGGAACGACGAACCTGGGCAACGAGCCGGCGACTGGCTTGCCACCGGGGGCTGGTTCGCTCACTGCGACACTCCTGGAACAGTACTGCACACGTGATTCGGCGGGCACAGTATACAAAGATCAGGCGGGCGCATCGTAGCCAAAATAAAGAAGCGTGGCCGGGTGCCGTGCGCGTTCCCGACGCCCGCGCTCAAAAGAGCAAATGCCACAGGTAGTCCAGGCGCCCGGCGAGCACCAACCGGCGGCCGGAGTACTTCATCGCCGCGCGAATCTGCGCTCGATACATGGGCCCGTAGCAATGCGTTGTGCATTTCTTGCACGTCGGCTTCGGGTCGTACCGACACTGGACACGCTTCACGAGCGCGTGCGCCAGGAGCTGGCCGCATTCCGCGCACAGCGCCGGGGGATCAGCCGCCCCGATCGAAACCGGCAGGCGCGGCAGTTTGAGCGGAGTTCTTTTCGCGTCCGGGTGCCGCCCGTCACAATACAGAGTGACGAACGTCGTTAAGACCTGCAGGTCCCGGCGGAGCTTGAGCAGCTTCGCGGGCCGGGGTGGTGCGACGGACTCGGTGTTACTCAGCCGATCCGCCGCACGGATCTCCAGCGGAAGGGGACCGGAACGCGTGTTCATAACGATCACGCGACCTCCTAGGCCGTGGTGGAGCGGGGCCGCGCCGAAGGTGGCGTATGTGTCGCGGAAACGCTCAGCAGCTCACCGTCACGCACGGTGGCGGGCTTGAGATTGAACATGGCGCGCACGACGAAGATCACGAGCATGAGTGCGCCGGTGATGATGATCAGGTCTGGGACAATCCGCCATTGGCCGATGAATTGCACCCAGGGTTCGTTGTAAAACGCGGGGCTGCGGGCGTACCACAGCCCGCGAATGTACGCGGCCCGGGTTTGCATGAGCCCGACGGGGAACAGCGTCAGGATGGTCATCAGGAACAGGCCGCCATTCATCAGGACGAAGGCCACTTTGAGCAGCCCGTCGGACCATTTCTCGGGTTTCACGAGTCCGCGCAGGGCGAAGAGCATCAGGCCGATCGCCAACATGCCGTAGGTGCCAAACAGGGCCGCGTGGCCGTGGTTCATGGTCAGATAGGTGGAGTGCTCGTAGTAGTTGATCACCGGCGTAGTAATGATGAAGCCGAACACGCCGGCGCCGAGAAACGCCCACAGCGACGAGGCTCCGAGAAAGACGAGCGGCCACTTGTACGGATACGCGGTCTTGAGGGCCGGCGAATTCTTGGCCTCCAGGGCCACCTTCACGAGCAGCAGCAGAATCGGCACCGGCTCCATGGCCGAAATGACACCGCCCAGGGCAAACCACAGGTCCGGATCGCCGAACCAGTAGTAGTGGTGTCCGACGCCAATGATGCCGGAGAACATGGCCAGGCACGCGGTGAGGTACGCGGCCCGCAGGGCTTTCCCCCGTGGAGCCAGGCCCAGGGCCGTAACAACATAAGCCATCGCCGCGGCCGCGAAGAACTCAAAAATGCCCTCGACCCAGGTGTGGACGACCCACCAGCGCCAAAAGTCGGCGATGGTGATGTGCGTCCGCGGGCTGTAGAACAGACCGAAGGCGAAGAAGGACACGACCGCGATGGCGGAGTAGCTGTAGAACGGTACGGTGCCCCAGCGATCCTGGCCACGCGCCAGGTGCGGCCGTACCGCCCGCACGACGAGCACCAGCCACATGATCAGCCCGACGAATAGCAGAATCTGCCAGAGGCGGCCGAGCTCGAGGAATTCCCAGCCCTGGTGGCCGATCCAGAACCACCACTTGCCGGCGAGGCCCTTCACACCGAGCGCGGTACCGGCGAGCGCCCCGACCGCGACGAGCAGAATCGCACCGAACAGGACGTCGACGAGCAGGCCCTGCTTGCGTGGCTCGTGCCCGCCGGCGACCGGGCCGAGATATAGCGCCGAGCCGACCCAAGCGACCACGATCCAGAAAACGGCGAGCTGCAAGTGCCAGCTCTTGATCCAGGGATACGTGAGCAACTTGGCGACCCAGTCCTGGCCGTAAAAGGAGCTGGGATGCACCGTGTAGTGGGCCATCAAGCCGCCCAAGTTGAGCTGCAAAAAGAACAGCAACACCACGACCAGAAAGTACTTCGCCGCTTTACGCTGGCTGGGCGTGACCGGCAAGCTCAGAATCTTCTTGCCGGCATTCGCGTCGAGTTCGAGGCCTTCCAGGTCCTTGTGAAAGTCGAAACGGAAGAAGATCATGAGGGCGAGGCCCGCCGCCAGCATGACGCCCAGCAACGCCCCGATGGACCAGCCGACGGCGGCCGGGGCGACGTCGTTGCCGACCGAGCGGTCGGGTGGCCAGTTGTTGGTGTAGGTCAAGTCCTTGCCCGGACGTTGCGTGCCGGCGCACCAGGCCGTCCAGAAAAAGAAATCCGCGAGCGCCTTGCGTTCCTCCGGCTCGGCGACCATGCGCGGCTGGATGTTCGCATCGGGGCTGCCCCGCCCGAACACGTCCTCATAGTGGTCGCGGGCCTGCTGGAGTGCGAAGACCTGCGCCGGAGTCAGCACCAGCGTGTCGGTCGCGTGATCGTAGCGGTTCTTCTTGAGTTCCTGGATTACCTGGTAATCGAGTTCGCGCTGCTGCGCCCCCGGCAGGTCCGCATACGCGACGTGCGCCGCCGCCTGGGCATGGAAGTCGCGCATGGTCTGCCCCATGCGATAGAGCGTGTCGGCGGTGAATTCCGTACCGCGATACGTGCCGTGACCCCAGACCGAGCCCAAGTCCATCAGCCCGTATTTCTGCCAGACGGCTTGGCCGGCCAGAATGCCTTCTTTGTCCAGCAGCACCTGGCCGCTTTCCGTCACCACCTGGCCAGGATAGGGCGGTGCGGCTTCGTACGTGTAGTAGCCGCCGCCCAGGGCTATCGCAATCGCCGCGAGAATACTCGCCACAAACAGGATCTTCAGCCCACGTCCGATCACGCCTGATCTCCTTCTATAGCCCCGCAGTCTGGCGCAGCGTGGCGGCCAGCGCGTGGTATTTCTCTTTTGTCCCCGCCGGCAGCGTATCGCGCTCGGCGGTCTGAAACCCGTCCCAGAGCTCGGCCTTGTCCTGTGCCGTCATAACCTGGTCCGCGAGCATGAACAGCACCTGATTTTCCTTGGCTATGTGACCGCGCAACAACTCGGCGAAGTCCAGCAGTGCTTGGCGGGCCGTTTCCATAGCGCCCTGGTCGCCCGCCCGCGCGGCCGGTAACGCCGCGCGAACCGCGGCCAGATGACCGCGACCTGCGTCATGGTCCGCTAACATAACGCCGATGGGGCCGCCTTGCCAGGGGATGCCACGGGCCTGCAGCCGCGGAAAGAGCAGCGTCTCCTCCTTAGCGTGGTGGCACCGGTCAGCAAAGGTGGCGAAGAAGTCTGCCGCCTGGGCGTAGAAATCCGCAGGAAAAACGCTGCTGCGCTGGTTCGCCACGGCCTCGGCCGCGTCGAGCACGGACAGAATGACCTCATGTTCATCGACCAGCATTTGGATGGGTTTCGAGTACGACAATTCACACCTCACCATTCCGCAGCACGTCGGCAACCTGGCCTCAGTTCGCGCTGGCGGCGCGGAGGGGAACAGGCTGCCACGCGAGCACATCTCCCCGCACACCGACCACTACGTCAGCCACGGGCACTTGACTGCCCGCCTGCTCGCGGGCTGCCAGCACCGCCTGGAGCAGGCCGCCACAGCAGGGGACCTCCATGCGGGCCACGACGATTTCTTCGAGCCCATTCATCTGGATGATCTGCGTCAGCTTCTCGACGTACGCGGGCAGATCATCGAATTTCGGGCACCCGATGAGCACCGCGCGGCCCCGCAGCAGCTTGTTCTGGAAATCGGGATAGGCGACGGGCACGCAGTCCGCGGCAATCAGCAGGCGCGCCCCGCGCAGGATGGGGGCTTGCGGCGGAAGCAAACGCAACTGCACCGGCCAGTGGGTCAACTCGGAGGCCGCGGGCATCGCCGAAGAATCCTGCGGCGCCGCCGCAGGCCCGGCGAACTGCATCAGCCGGCTGCCAGGGCAGCCGCCGCCGTGGACCGGCTGGGTGGACGGATGGGC
>JAGVEP010000063.1 GCA_020058145.1 Phycisphaerae bacterium
AGGATTCACGCACCAGCGGGATTCACGCACCAGCGGGAGAGGATTCACGCACCAGCGGCGGGCGGCAAGTGGTGCGAGAAAGGATTCACGCACCAGCGGATTCACGCACCAGCGGGTGGTGCGAGAAAGGATTCACGCACCAGCGGGCACCAGCGGCGGGCGGCAAGTGGTGCGAGAAAGGATTCACGCACCAGCGGGATGCGGGTGGTGCGAGAAAGGATTCACGCACCAGCGGATTCACGCACCAGCGGGTGGTGCGAGAAAGGATTCACGCACCAGCGGATTCACGCACCAGCGGCCAGCCTACCCGCTCGGCAGGAGTCTTGCCCGGCCGGCGAGCTACGGAGCGCGTCTTCCGGGGGCGGCGCTGCGCTGGCCCCCGGCTACTGACCGGCGCCCTTCCAGGGCGAAATCTCAACTCACTGCCGCCGTTCCGGGGGCGGCGTTGCGCTGGCCTGCGGCTACTGACCGCCGCCCTTCCATGGCGAGATTCCTCCGGGGGATGGCGAATCCGGTCGAAGCGCGCCAACCCCCAACAGCGGCGGGCAGAGCCCGCCCTACCCCCCCGCCGAGCTGCGGAGCGCGCCGCGTGTCGCTCGCGCCCCATGCCTCTCTATCTCTACCAGGCATACGCCTCCGGGGCCGGACCGCCGGGACCGGGGCAAACCTCGTCCAGATTCTTGAGCGTGTCCTCCGCGAGCTTGATCGTCAGCGCGCGCAGCGCGCCGTCGAGCTGCTCGACCGTGCGTGGCCCGACAATCGGCGCCGTGACCGCCGGCTGGTGCAGCAGCCAGGCCAGGGCCACGTCAGCCGGCGGCAGGCCAAGCTGGGCGCAGAATTGCTCGTAGGCCTCGACGCGCGGCAGGAACTTGGCCAGCTCATTCCGGGCAAATGGCGAAGCCCGCCGGCCGGACGAGGCCTGCGTCGCCCCGCCCGCGAGCAGTCCGCCCGCCAGCGGACTCCACGGAATCAACCCCAGCCCGTAGTGCTGACACGCCGGCAGAACTTCCAGTTCCGGCGTGCGGCACAGAAGATGGTACTTGGTTTGCTCCGAAACCAGCCCGAGGAAGTTCCGCCGCCGGGCCGCCTCGCAGGCCTGCGCGAGATGCCAGCCGGCGAAATTCGACGACCCCACATAGAGCACCTTGCCTTCGCGGCAAAGCTGCTCCAGCGCCTGCCAGATTTCGTCCCAGGTCACTTCGCGGCAGATGTGGTGCATCTGGTACAGGTCGATATAGTCGGTTTGAAGCCGCCGCAGGCTGCCTTCGCAGGCCCGTTTGATGTGCAGGGCGGACAGCCGGCTGGTGTTGGGCCAGTCGCCCATGTTGCCAAAGAGCTTGGTGGCGAGGACCGTCTTCTCGCGCCGACTGCCGCCTTGGGCGAACCAGCGGCCGATGATCTGCTCGGTGACACCCTCGCCCTGTTTCCAGCCGTACACGTCGGCGGTGTCAAAGAAGTTCAGGCCCTGTTCGTGGGCGCGGTCCATGATCGGGAAGCTGTCCGCTGCGCTGGTTTCCGGCCCGAAATTCATCGTACCCAGACACAGCCGGCTCACCTTCAGCCCGGTACGACCGAGATTCACGTACTCCATGACCTGGCCCTCACTGGGGAAATAAATCGTAGGCTGGGCATCGCCTGACCCGCGCCGGCCAAACCAGTTCGCTCGGGCGATGCCCAGCCTACTGTTGGCGGTTAGCGGTGTGTGCTCAGACCCCGCAGCACGCTGAGCCGTCGGCGAGCGCGGTCCTGAGCCTGGCGGCTGGCGGGATCATGCCCGCTGAGGGCTTGCGCGTCCTTCTCGGCCGCCGCGATGACTTCGCTGGTCACCATTTCCGCGGGCAGCGCCTGGCTGGTCAGCACAGTCACGTGGTTGTCGAAGACCTGTGCAAACCCGCCATCGATGAACAGGCGCCGCGTCTGGCCGGCCCGTGTGAAGCGGAGTTGGCCGATGCCCAGTTCGCACATTAGGGCAGCGCGGTCTTGCAAGACGCCCAGTTCGCCGTCATGCGCGGGGATGACGACGGCGTCAGCGGGCTCCTCGAGCACCTGCCGCTCGGGCGTGATGACCGTCAGGGCGATGTTCTTCGGCTCAGGCATATCGTCCGCTTTGTACGGTGCTGCGCGGGAGGCGTCAAGACGCCACTTCGGCGGGTTTCTTCGGCTTGTCGCTCGTGGCGGCCGGTTTTTCAGCACCCTTGGCCGGGCTCTCCGTCTTGGTGCCGGGACTGCTGCTCGCGGCGCCCGTGTCGGCGGCGGCGGCCTTCTTGTACGACTCGCTGCGGTAGTCCGTGTGATAGAAACCGGAGCCTTTGAAGATGATCCCGCCGCCGGTGCCGATCAGCCGCTGTAGGCGGAGCTTGCCGCAAGCCGGGCACTTGCGCAGCGGCGCGTCAATTATGGACTGGTACTGTTCAAACGCGTGGCTGCACGCGGCGCAAGCGTAGTCGTAGGTGGGCATTACTTCTGTTCCTCGGCGGACGGCGGAGCGCTCGTGTGGGGCGCGGCGCCGGCACCGCCTGAAACGATGACGCGGCTGGGACGCAGGACGCGCTCGTGCATCGTAAAGCCGCGGGCGAGTTCCTGCATTACAGTACCCGCGGGGTACTCGTCGCTCGGCTGCTGCAGCAGGGCCTCGTGGACAGCGGGGTCGAAGGGTCTGCCGATGGCCTCGATGGGGGCGATGGCGTGGGCGCACAGGACTTTCAGGAAATGGTCGTAGACGATCCGCACGCCGTCGGCGACGGTTTTCGCGTCGGTAGCCGCCTTGGCCGCTTCCTGGGTGCGCTCGAAATCATCGAGGATCACCAGCAGCTCGCGGGCGAACTCGGCTTCGGCGTAGCGCAGAACGTCCTGCCGGTCGCGCTGCGCCCGCTTCTGCTGGTTCTGCGTTTCCGCGAGCAGCCGCAGGTTCTTGTCCCGCAGCTCCGCGACCTCGCGGCGCAGCGTGGTCAATTCGTCGTCTGCCGGCGGCGCGGGGACGACCGCCGGACTCTCGTCCTGAGCAGGTGGCGCTGGCGTCGGCGCGCTGGCGTCGGCGAGAGTCGCCGGGTCGTTTGGTGGCTTGGTTTTTCCGCGAATATTCATGGCGTCACTGGTATATGATCCTGACAATCGAACCGGCCAACTCAGTTCGGTGGGCAGTGCCCACCCTACGGCGCCGCGGCCTCACGGGCGCGGCTCCGATTGCTCGCCCGTGCGGGTCAGGTATTCCTTGACCCGGTCAAGAAAGCCCTTGGATTCGGGCAGTACTTCCCGGTCTTCCGTCGCTGCAAACTTCCGCAGCAAGTCCTCTTGGGGACGGCTCAGCCTCTTCGGGATTTCAATGACCACCTGAACAACCTGGTGGCCACGGCGTCCGCTCCGCAGGTTTGGCAGGCCCTTGCCCGTCAGCTCAAACACCCTGCCATGCTGCGTCCCGGACGGAATTCGCAGGGGCGACGAGCCGCCGAGCGTCGGGACCTCAATCTGCGCACCCAGCGCCGCCTGCGTGAAGCTGAGCGGGACGATACACACCAGGTGATCGCCATCGCGCTGGAAGAACTCGTTTTCCTGCACGCGCACGACGCAGCGCAGATCGCCGCGATGCGTACCGCTCGGGCTGGGCTCACCCTCGCCGCGGATGCGCACGCTCTGCCCGTCGTGAATGCCGGCGGGGATCTTGACTTCGATCAACCGCTCGCGGGCGGCGCGGCCACTGCCGCGGCAGTCCTTGCAGGCCCGCTCGGCCAGCCAGCCACGGCCATGACACTGCGGGCACTCGACGACCGCGCGTGTCATGAAAAAGCCCAGCGACGTCTGCCGCTCGACCTGGCCGTAGCCGCCACAGGTTGCGCACGTCCGCCGCTGGGTGCCAGGCTCGCAGCCCTGGCCGCCGCAGCGCTGGCAAAAATCCTGGCGCTCGAAGCGGAGCGTCTTCTCGACTCCGGTGAGCACGCCCTGGAGGTCAATCTCGATGACCGTCTGGATATCGATGCCGCGATCGACCCGCGAGCGCCCGCCGCCGCCGCCGAACATGTCGGCGAAGAGGTCGCCGAAGACGCTGAACACGTCGTCGACGCCCATGCCGGAGAAATCGTGCATGCTGACCCCCTTGAGCCCATTGTGCCCGTAGCGGTCGTAGCGGGCCCGTTTCTCCGGATCGGACAGAATCTCGTAGGCCTCGGCGGAGGCCTTGAACTTGTCCTCCGCACCCGCTTCCTTGTTGCGGTCGGGGTGGTACTTCAGGGCCGCCTGGCGGTAGGCGCGTTTGATGTCCTCCGGCGCGGCGTCGCGTGCCACGCCCAGGACGTCGTAATAGTCGCGTTTCTCAGCCACCGAGGACACGCCATCCCGTTCTTGTCACGCCGTTCGCTTTCGCGTTCGCCCCGTCCTGTGCGACCGAACAGGGGGGCTCCGTTTCGGCGCGGGCGCAGGAATCTCATCCGGTGCGAGCGCGAATTGCAAGGTGAGGCGGAGCTGGTCCGCGCGCGGCCACGCCTCTTGCAAGGCACCGGCGACCACTGCGAGCCGTTCGGAATAGTCGAGCTTGCCGAAGTCCGCGGCGGTTACGTAGAGGCGGTAACGACCCGCCAACCCAGAGGGTTCCAGGACGATATCCACGGTCTCGTAGCCGCGCTGGGCCAGAGCCGCTGCCAACAGGTTTCTTAGCTGAGTTTGCCGCGCCGGTGCTAGGTTCTTCCAAGCAGCCATTGGCGCACCTCCGTTAGATGTTGCCAGTATGCGCAGGAATCGGCCGTCGACGGCCGCTTTGGATTATATCGGATGCGCACCGTCCAACTCGCGAGGAACTGAAAGCTGGACCACACATCAGCGAACTGCGGCTTGCGAATTTCCCGGTCCGGCGCGGCGCACTCGGCCAGAAGCGCGCCCGAATCGTGCGAACGCCACAGCAGTCTGCCAACGTGGGGCTCCGTCCGACGCGGCCAGAGCACACTCTTCAAATGACATTCAACCACGAAACCGCCGAGACAGATGAGCGCACTCCAGCGGCGATGGTGGTGGAGGAAATCCGCGTCGTCAAACCACTGGTTGCTCTTCTCACGGAGCTGGGACGGCTTCGTGATTGCGAATCTCGCCAACTCTTCAAGCCAACGCTGGGCCATGAAGTTCGGTCCCTCGCCGGGCCGCTGGCCTAAGCAGCGCCGGGGTGACCCGCAACGGCGTCACCCCGGCACGCGGTGATTCCCGCAGTCGTCGAGGCGTCGGTCCTAGTGCGTGGCGCCTTCGATCTGCTCGTGCTTCTCTTCCTTGAATTCCGTGCACAATACGTCGGTTGTCAGCAGCAGCCCCGCGATGCTGGCCGCGTTTTGCAGCGCCACGCGTGCGACCTTCGCCGGATCGATGATGCCGGCCTCGAACATGTCGACATAGTCGCCCTTGGCGGCGTCGTAGCCGAAGTTCTTGCCGCGCGACAAAACCTCGTCGACGACCACGCCGCCGTCCTCGCCGGCGTTCTCGGCGATCTGCCGCGCGGGGTATTCGAGCGCCTTGGCGACGATCCGGTAGCCGATCGCCTCGTCGCCCTCAATTTTCTTGCCCGCGTCCGCGACCGCCTTGATGGCCCGCAGGAACACCACGCCCCCGCCGGGGACCACGCCCTCTTCCGCCGCCGCCTTGGTGGCGTGGAAGGCATCGTCCACGAGGTCCTTGCGTTCCTTGACCTCGATCTCGCTGCTGCCGCCGACCTGGATCACCGCGACGCCGCCGGTCAGCTTCGCCAACCGCTCCTGGAGCTTCTCGCGATCGTAGTCGCTGGTGGTCTTCTCGATCTGGACGCGAATCTGCTCGGTGCGGCTCTGAATTTCCTTCTTCTTGCCAGCCCCCTCGATGATCGTGGTCTCGTCTTTGTTGATCGTCACGCGCTTGGCGCGGCCCAGCATGTCGAGCGTGACACTTTCGAGCTTCAGGCCGCGATCCTCGCTGATGAACTCGCCGCCGGTGACGATGGCGATGTCGCCCAGCAGGGCTTTGCGGCGATCGCCGAAGCCCGGGGCCTTGACCGCGGCGGCGTTGAGCGTGCCGCGGAGTTTATTGACGACCAGCGCCGCCAGGGACTCGCCTTCAACATCCTCGGCAATGATCAGCAGCGGCTTGCCGAGGTTGAGCACCTTCTCGAGCAACGGAATCAGGTCGCGCAGGGCGCTGATCTTCTTCTCGTAGATGAGGATGTACGGATCATCGAGGACCGCTTCGAGCGCAGCCGGGTTGGTGATGAAGTACGGGGAGATGAAGCCCTTGTCGAACTGCATGCCCTCGACGTGCTCCCAGGTCGTATCGAGGCTCTTGCCTTCCTCGATCTCGATCACGCCGTCCTTGCCGACCTTCTCGAATGCGGACGACAGGATCTTGCCGACCTCGTGGTCGCCGTTCGCGCTGATCGTCGCCACTTTGGCGATGTCGTCCTTGCCGCGCACTTTGACGGCTTGCTTCTTGATTTCCTCGACGACGATCGCGACGGCGGCGTCAATGCCGCGTTTGATCGCCATGGGGGCGGCGCCGGCGGTGACATTCTTGAGTCCCTCGGCGAAGATCGCTTCGGCGAGCACCGTCGCGGTGGTGGTGCCGTCGCCGGCCGCGTCGGAGGTCTTGCTGGCGACCTCGTTGACCAGCTTGGCGCCCATGTTCTGGAACGGCTCGGCCAGCTCGATTTCCTTGCTGACCGTGACGCCGTCCTTGGTGATGCGCGGGCTGCCCCACGACTTCTGCATGAGAACGTTGCGACCGACGGGGCCGAGCGTGGACTTGACGGCCTTGGCGAGCTTACGCACGCCGGCCAGAATCTCCTGGCGGGCACGGTCGGAGTACATCAGTTGTTTAGCGGGCATCGTGTTTCCTCATTTCCGATTTTGGATTTTGGATTTTGGATTTTGGATTGCTTGGCAGGCCAACGAGCGCCGACCAAATCCAAAATCCAAACTCCACAATCCAAAATTAGTCCTGTACTGCCAGCACATCGCTCTCGCGGAGGATGACGAATTTGTCGCCCTCCAGCTCGATCTCGGTGCCGGTGTATTTTCCGTAGAACACCACGTCCCCGACCTTGAGCGACATCTTGCCGCGCTCGCCGGTCTTTTCGAGCAGCTTGCCGGGGCCGGTCGCGATGACCTTGCCCTGCTGCGGCTTCTCGCGGGCGCTGTCCGGCAGGACGATCCCGCCGCGGGTCCGCTCCTCGGCCTCGAAGCGCTCGACTACAACACGGTCATCCAGGGGACGAATCTTCAGTTTCTTTGCAGTAGCTGTCGCCGTTGCCATCTTCAAAATCTCCGTTGTTCCGGACCTACTGGAAGTTCGAAGTTCAAAATTCAAAGTTCAGAGCCCAAGTTGTGGGACGCGTCAAAGACTGGCAATGGCGACGAACCACTTTGCACTTTGAACTTTGCACTTGTCACTCTCACATCATCCCCATGCCGCCCATGCCGCCCATGCCGCCGCCCATGCCACCCATCTCGTCGTCGTCCATGCCGCCGCCCATGCCTGGGTGGCCGTGGCCGCCCTTGGCCTTCTTGTCCTTGGGCTTCTCGGCAATCAGGCATGTGCTCAAGAGCAGAATGCGAGCCACGCTGCTGCCGTTTTCCAGCGCTGAGCGTACGACCTTCGCCGGGTCGATGATGCCGGTCTTCATCAGGTCTTCGTACACGCCCGTGTCGGCGTTGAAACCGAAGTTCACGTTCGCGTTCGTGTCGACCTTCTTCAGTACGACCGCGGGTTCGTAGCCGGCGTTCGCGGCGATTTGCCGAATTGGCCAGGTAATAGCCTCGCGGACGATGTTCACGCCCACCTTCTCGTCGTCGCCTTTGACCCTGAGATTGTCGAGCGCCTTGCGGGCGCGCAGCAGGGCCACGCCGCCGCCGGGGACGACGCCTTCTTCAATGGCCGCGCGGGTCGCGTGCAGCGCGTCCTCGACGCGGGCTTTCTTTTCTTTTAACTCGGCTTCGGACGCGGCACCGACGTTGATCTGCGCCACGCCGCCGGCCAGCTTCGCGAGCCGCTCCTGGAGCTTCTCACGGTCGTAGTCGCTGGTGGTCTGCTCGATTTCCTTGCGAATCTGGGCGATGCGGCCCTTGATCGCGTCGCTCTCGCCGGCCCCCTCGATGATCGTGGTGTTGTCACCGTCGATGCGAATCTTCTTGGCCTGCCCGAGGTCGCCGATCGCGACGGTGTCGAGCTCGATGCCGAGGTCCTTGAAGATCGGCTTGGCGCCGGTCAGGATCGCGATGTCCTCAAGCATGGCCTTGCGGCGATCGCCATAGCCCGGGGCCTTGACGGCGGCGATTTCGAGAATGCCGCGGAGCTTGTTGACCACCAGCGTCGCCAGGGCCTCGCCTTCGACATCTTCGGCGATGATCAGCAGCGGCCGCTTGGCCTTGGCCAGCTTCTCCAGCAGCGGAATGAGCTTGGTCACGCTGCTGATCTTGTCCTCGAACACGAGCACGAAGCACTTTTCGAGGTTGACTTCCATCGCGTCGGGGTTGGTGATGAAGTGCGGGCTCAGGTAGCCGCGGTCGAATTGCATGCCCTCGACCACGTCGACGGTCGTCTCCAGGCTCTTGCCCTCTTCCACCGTAATGACGCCGTCCTTGCCGACCTTCGCGAAGCAGTCCGCCATGAACTGGCCGATGGCGCGGTCGTTGTTCGCGGAGATCGACGCGATGTTGACCACGTCGGTCGGGTTCTTCGCATCGAGCTTCAGTGGACGGGCGAGTTTCTTGAGCTCCGCCACGACCGCCTGGACCGCGGCGTCGATGCCGCGATTGATGCCATTCGGGTCATAGCCGGCGGTGACGGCCTTCAGACCTTCCTTATAAATCGCTTCGGCGAGCACGGTTGCGGCGGTTGTGCCGTCGCCGGCCACGTCGCTGGTCTTGCTCGCCGCCTGTTTGACGAGCTGCGCGCCCATGTTTTCGTACTTGTTGTGCAGTTCGACCTCTTCGGCCACGGTCACGCCGTCCTTCGTGATCGTCGGGGCGCCCCAACCCTTGTCGAGGACCGCGTTACGCCCGCGCGGGCCGTAGGTACACTTGACCGCGGCGGCGAGTTTCTCGACACCGGCGAGAATGGCCTGCTGCGCCTCCTGATCGAACGCGAGTTGCTTGACCGCCATGCAGAGGTCTCCTTGCTGGCCGAATTCGGTCGGCCCATCGGCCGCGTTGTAATTGTGTCCAAACGCCGACGGCGCGGAATCGCCGAACGGCGTGTAGGTGACGAAGCAATCGCGATACCACAAAGCTGAGTCCTGGGAATAGCGTTTAACTCTGGTTCCACAAGAATGTTACGACTTCCGGCCCACGCAGACACTTCTACGTCCGGATCGCGCGCTCTGTCGGGCTGGCAGTGCCAAACTGACAGTGGTTGTTGCTGGCGACCCAAACTGCTGATATTGTGCCTCACCCGCTGGCCGCTCGCGTCCCTTCGTAACTCGAAAGCTGCCACGTGACCGGGCTCTCGCCGTAAGTCCATGACTGAAAGCATCTTACAGAACTCAACGTCGCCGTCTGGCAGCCTCCTGGCCCGCCGCACCCAGCCAAAACCCGACCGCCGGTTGGCCCGGCGCGACTTCTGGCGGGCACTCGCCCTCGTCTATCCCCATCGCCGCCGGATGATTTGTGGCATGGTCTTGGGCGTCGGCGTAGCGATGACTTACGCCGCCAGCCTCGGCGGTATGTTGCCGGTCATGCGGGTCATTACCAGCACTGGCAGCCTCCACGATGCCCTGATCAAAGGGGCACTCAAGACCGAGGGGCCGGCCGGCGGGGAACAGTGGTTCTCGCCTTACCTGCGGTCGCTCGCCCCGCTCTTCCCGGCCGGCAACGAATTCGCCGACCGGATGACCACGCTGCTCATCCTCCTCGGCGCCCTGGTCGGCATGAACATCATCGGCAACGTCCTCCGCTGCTTCTCGCAGTATTTTGTCCTGCACGCCTCCAACCGGATGATGATGGACCTGCGCCGCCAAATGTACCGCAAGGCGTTGCGCGTCCCCATGATCGACCTCAGCGGCGAAGTTTCCAACCGGGTCAACCAATTCCTGTCCGATACCCGCGAGATTTTCCTTGGCGTGACGACGCTGTTCGGCAAAGTCGCACGCGAGCCGCTCAAGGCCATCTGCGTGCTGGTCGTCGCGCTCTTCCTCGACAGCCGCTTGACGCTGGTCGTGCTCGCGCTCGCCCCCATCGCCATCGGCATCCTCTGGTACTTCGGCCGCAAGGTTCGCAAGGCCACTATTCGCCTGCTGCAAGGCTACGGCGTGATGCTCAACGCGCTGGAGGAGACGCTCCAGGGCATCGACACGGTAAAAGGTTACGGTCGAGAGGGTTATGAACGCCGCCGCATGTGGGGCATCGAACGCCGTATGCTCAAGCAACTCCTCCGGCTGGCCTGGATCGAGGCTTTTTCGTCGCCGCTGATTGAGGTCGTCGGCGTGCTCGTCACCAGCGCTGGGATCGTCTGGCTCGCGGCCCGGACGTTCCACGGCGAGATCACCGCCGCGCACTTCATGACGATGGTTGCCCTGCTGGCCGCTTTGCTCGATCCGGTGCGCAAAGTCGCGAACGTCTACAACCAGGTGCAGCGTGCGGGGGCTGCCTCGACGCGGGTGTTCGCGTTTCTCGACCAGCCGGAGGAACACAGCCCGCCGAACGCCAAGGTACTGACGGGCACCGAGCCGCGTGAAGTTCGCTTCGAGGGCATCGGGTTCCGTTACACGCCGACGCAGGAGCCGCCGGCGCTGCTGGACGTGACGCTGCACGTCCGGCCGGGCGAGTGCATCGCGATCGTCGGTCCGAACGGCAGCGGCAAATCCACGCTCGTGAAGATGATCCCGCGGCTGCTGGACCCACACGCCGGGCAGACCACGATCGACGGCTTCGACGTGTGCGAGCTGAGCCTGCGTCATCTGCGGCTGGAAATCGCGGTCGTATCGCAGCGTCCGGTCATCTTTGCCCGTTCGGTGATCGAGAACATCGCCTACGGCCACCCCGACGCGAGTTTGGAGCAGGTGCATGCGGCCGCCCGGCAGGCCTACGCCGCCGAGTTTATCGAGCAATGGCCCGAGCAGTACGATACCGTGCTCGGCGAATTCGGCACGTCGCTTTCGGGCGGCCAGCGGCAGCGCCTCGCCATCGCGCGGGCATTCCTCAAACCAGCGTCGATCCTGATTTTTGACGAGGCCACGAGCGAGATCGACGCGGAAAGCGAGCGGAAGATCCACGCGGCCCTGAACGAATTGCGGCGTGGCAAGACGACGTTTCTGATCGCGCACCGGCACACGGTAATGGACATGGCGGAGCGGATCGTCGTGATGGATGCGGGGCGGATCGTGGACCTCGGTACGCACATGGAACTGATGGAGCGCTGCCCGCTGTACGTGGCGCTGTACCGGTCGCCGGGCAGCGCGTAACGCGCAACGTGGGCTGGATTGACAGCTTCCGACAACAACCGCACGGACGCGGAGTTGTATCATGTTTTGGAAACGCTGGAGAATGAGCCGGTTACGCGCGCTGCTCGTCGGCGCGGCGCTGCTCCTCCTGCTCGCGGCGGCGGCCAAGATTCATGCCTGTGCGTGTACGGGCGGTCCGCCGCGGTGGCAGCCAGCGTTTCCGACCTCCGCGCCGTAGGGCGGGCACCGCCCACCTAGGCGTGTCAACAGCGGCGAAGATGGTGGGCAGTGCCCACCCTACGCGGTCAAGGCGTGTCAACAGCGGCGAAGATGGTGGGCAGTGCCCACCCTACGCGGTCAAGGATGACAGGCGATGGAACGTGTCGAAACACAGGCGGGTGGCCTGGCGGTGCCCGCGGTCGTGGCGTGGCCACTGGTGCTGGCGGGCCTGGCGGGCTTGCTGTGGGGCGCGTTCGAAATCGGGCGGACGAATACACCGAAGGCGGAATTCACCTCGACCGGTCCCCGGATCGAGGATGTGCGGAAGATCGCCAAGCTCGCGGTCTTGCGTGTCCAGGTGGCCAACGTGATTGAGGGCCGCACCGCGGGAGCGCGGGCCGCCGTGCTGGTCAAAGGCGACGCGGACATCGCGGTGGACCTCGACCAGGTGGAGATCGTCGCCCGTGACGAGCAGCAGAAGACCGCGATGCTGCTCATTCCGGCCCCGCGTCCGGACCGCCCGCGGGTCGATCACGCCCGCACGAAAATCTACCAGTTGGAGAAAACCGGGCTGGCCGCGATCAACCCGTTCGCCGACCCGCGTGCGGACCTGCTCGCCGATGCGATGCGCGCGGCACAGCAGGAAGTCGAGCGGGCGGTGGCCGATGAGGAATTCGTCGCGCGGGCCAAAGAGCAGACCGAGTTGCTCCTCAAGTCGTTCTACGCTGAGCTTGGTTGGAGCGTCACGGTGCAGTGGAAGTAGGGGGCACGTTAACCACCAATCCTGAGCCGCGGCCTGCGGAGGAACGGAGCAGCGGTCACGGAAAAGAAACGCACTTGACAACTGCGTGATCAGAGTCCACGATGATAATCGGTGTTGATGAAAAACGGCGACAAGGGGTACGAAAATGGTAAACAGTCCGACTTCTTGCCGAGCCATGCTGCTCGCTTCGCCGGTCGCGGTCACCGCAAGCGTGGTTTTGCTCGCTGCCCTGGCAATCCTTGCGACACCCAGGAGCGCCACCACCCGTGGCCCTCAAGGCAGGCCGGGGGATGCGAACTGGGACGGCCAAGTAAATGGCGCGGACATCGGGCCATTCGTTTTGGCGGTGTGCGATGGCCCCGAGTGGGAGCACCGATTTCGCAAGAGTCACGCACAGCTTCTTGCCGTCGCTGACCTGAATCGCGACGGTCAGGTCACGCGACGCGATGTTCCCCCGTTTGTGTTTCTGCTGCGCTCTACGGGATCGTGGGGGGAACCACCTCGGGCGCCGAACGACGGCGGAAAGGGACGCACTCTGGGTGCGGTCGATCTCGACATCGACTCCGACAACACCAACGGCACCGCACGTCCAGACCGCAGCGAGGCCGAGGAGTCCATTGAGGACCAAGCTGGTCTGCCTGGCAAGTTCGTGCTCGTGAATAACGACGACGACGACCGTTCAGGCGGCCCGGACAAGGATCAAAATGGCCCCATTTCGCAGGAGCAGGACGACCTCGTTCCCATCGTCCTCGAAATCGCGCCCGGCAGCGGTCTGACCCTGCCGGACGAGTTCTCGTATCGCCTGACATACCCGACCAACGTCCGGGTCTGGAAGTCCCGCCTTCGCGGGTATTTCTCGGCAGACGTGGTGCCGTCTGGGGTGACCCAACTTCAGATGGTCTGGGTACTGGGCGACATGAACTGCGACGGAGTCGTCGATTTCGACGACATCAACCCCTTCGTCCTCGCGCTGAGCGACCCAGCCGGATACGAGGTGGAGTTCCCAAGCTGCAATTGGCTTAGCGCTGACTGCAACGGGGATGGTGACGTGAATTTCGACGATATCGACGCATTTGTGGCGCGGATCGGAGGCGATCCGACCTTCACGGCGGTGCGTCTGTGGGTCGAAGGACTCAGTCCCAGCGCCGGAGCAGGCGACGTCCGCATTCTGGCCGAGGCGGACACCGATCAGAATGGGGCGTTCGATACGAGCGACGCGGTGCGCGCGACCGTGCTCTCCTTGACCGGCGCGCCGACGTCTGGAGCGCTCGGCACGGCGGTTACCTGGACGCTCCAACCAGCCATCTCGCCAGCCATCTTCACGGTGCAAACGGCGGCCACATGGGAAGGTATCTACCGTCCGGACGCCACGGCACCAACCGAGGCGTTCGTTGCCGAGTACGCACCGCAGCTTGTACACGAGGTTAGCCAAAGCGGCGCCGTCCTAGTGGTCGGCGAATGTGCGCTTGCTTCTGGCGACCCCGGTCAGGCGCCCCTGGCGGGCACGCTGGATGGGGATCTGACGTTTGCGCTCGGTGGTCTGAATCTACGCCGGACCATGTTGTTCACTGTAACGGGCAGCTACACCTTTGTGCATGGCTATCGCGGCGCCGGCGAGGAGGTTCTCGAACTGCCGATTGTCGATCCGGCGGATCCAAGCTGGGGCCAAGCCCTGACGCTTGAGAACGCAGCGGCAGTGCACGTGTTGCTGGCTGTGCTGGCCGAACGAAACGCCTACACTCAGACTACGCGCCCCACCGCCTTGCGGGTGGAACTCGTTAGTCAGGATGCCTATGGGGTCGAACTGGACCGGGCGGTCCTCCTGGTGTACCTCGAGCAGCGGCAGGACTTCGGTCCGACTCGCTGGGTGTACTACTCCGACTGGGAGCGGCCGCTCGTTTTTGTCAGCTCACCAGTCGATCCTAACGAGCACCCAACGCTTCTACCGCTCCTGGCTCAACAGGGCGGGCGTGTATTCCCAGTGTTCCAAGCACCGTAATACCTTCTGAGCGGGAGTACGCAGATGAGGAGAAAACATCTTCTGTACGCTGGCTCATGGCTAGCTGCCGTGATTACCTTTGCCATCGGCTGTGAGTCGGGGCAGAAACCGACACCCAGAGCTTGTTCACAGCCCGGGGCAGTTCGGACTGTGCCTTTGCACGCGGTTCGCGTTCTCCACCAGAATGGCGACACTCCCGGAAGCCCAACGAACAAGGGTTGCCGACTGACGAACCAGCAGATCAGTGAGTACATGTCGGAGGCGCAAGCATTCTATGACAAGACCTGCAAGGTTGGCCTGACCTGGAACGGGGTAATCACAAATATGTATTGGGATCTCGACGACATGCTCCCTTGGTTCGGGTGCGACGCGCGCCACCGTAGCATGCTCATGTTCTTTGCATCTGAACTGCAGGAGGGCGCGCCCTACTACATGCCTAACTACTTAAACATCTACTTTCACGGAAACATGCGCTTTAACCAGGAGGGCCAACAGTGTGGGTACTTTACAGTCGTGGGCAATACCGTCGATCCCGGTGATGCAATTCCTGAAATTCGCGCACACATCCTAATAAACGACCGTGCCGGAATTCTGCCAAACTCACCTGGCATATTTCAGTCGGGCGATCGGGTTCTTCAGCACGAACTGGCCCACTGGTTCTTGCGCCAAAGGTCTAGTCAGGGTGGACGCTATGATGAGTCCGAACATACGAATGACAGCTCGCTACTGATGCGTGGCAACATGCCCCACGGGCCTAACTTCTTCGAGAATGTCCAGATCGGGATTTGTGAGCGCTACGAAATATGGACCAAGGCGCTTACCTGGAATCAACCGGAGCCGTAAAGTGCTTTCCACCGCAGTCCGTGTGGTCCTTGCGTTTGTGTGTGCGGACGGTGTGCAGGATGCCCTGCGTGTGCTTCGGTCACCGGATGCAAAAGACGGGGAGATCGCGTCGGCGGTGGATATGATCACGCACGTCACGGACGAACAGCCGGAACTGCCGGCCGAACTGATCCGAATCTGGGCTGAAGCCTCCGGGGCCACGGCCGGGGGGCGCGCGGAGTCCTTACGCATGGCCTGCCTGCGAGTCGACGAACGCAGCGCGGGTGCGATCGTGTCGCACGCGCGGCGGCTGTTGCGCTCGGCTTCGGCTGCGGATCGCGACGCCGGGACTTGCATCTACGGGGTCAGTGGCAAACTCCTGGCTGAGCGCATGCGCGATCCGGAGGCCTTACTGCGCCTTTTCGCCGAGCGCGGCTGTCTCGACGCAATTCGGCAACTGGCGGTGAAACCAGAAGTGCGCGATCGCTATTTGATCGAGAGCCTGCTGGTGGAGAACTCCGAATGTGGCAGCTCGGAATCTCTGTTTTGCGACCTCTCGCCGGCGGGCCTGGCGAGTTTGCCACCAGTTCTCCAACGGCTCGCGTCGGGCTCCATTCAGTCGAGGGCTTTCAACGTTGTGCTGCGCACGTTGGTCGATGCCGCGGACCCGGGCGTAGAGTCGTTTCTCCGCGACATTCAAGACGACCCGCGCCTCACAAGCGTACAGCGAAGCCGCTTGCGGGTGTATCTCGTGAAGTTGCGGTCCCAGCATTCGACGGCAGACCTACTGCGGGTCCTAAGGACGGAAACTGAGCGGGATGTGCTGAGCTGGGCGGCTTGGCGCCTCCTGTGGCTAAAGGTCCCTCTCCCTGAGGTTCTCGCTGCGTTGGTAGAGAACCGGCCCTCAGCGGGCCAGCGCAGCGCCGCGCCGGACGTGGCTACCTTCTTTTCGTCCAAACCGGATCCAGAACAGCCGACTTTTCCGACGCGCCAAATGAGCTTGCTCGCGCTCGATGCGGACGAGTTGCGCCGTGTCTGCCCGCGCCCGAATGATCCGCTCCGAACTCTGGAACTGTTCCAGCAGCTTTCGCTCCAGGCGATATTGAAGCGGGCCGCTGGCGAGGGTTCCACGACGACACGCGCGGCGACTGAGCCGCACGACCGCACCCCATAGCGGCAGCGACCCGGCGCCTCCCTGAACGCACCGGGTCACGAGCAACGACGGATAGCGTTGCTATCGGGGGACGCATCGTATGAAACTCGATGCCGTGTTCGGGCATTCAGGCGTTTCCGCGGGGTGGCATTCCGAGATTTCTTGCTTGCCAGCGGGCTCGGGCCTTGCTTGACCGCCCTCGCCGTACATTCTACGATCGCGCTGGTGAATGTAGCCTTAGGAGCAGTTGCGTGGGGCCCTGCGAGCGGTGCAAGAAAAGCCAAGGCCGCTTTCCGCCTGACCAACGTCGAGCGGTCTGCCGGAAAGAGCGAGCAGCATTTGTGCGAAAATGTGCCACGGCGCTTGTGTCATAGGCGGTGACGCCCTGCAACGGAGCACAACATGACCAAGGTGGCGGTGATTATACCTGCGGCGGGGGCGGGGCAGCGTTTCGGCGGACAGACGAAGAAGCCGTTCGCCCTCTTGGACAACCGCCCCGTTTTCATCCGGTCGGTCGAGTTGTTTATCAACCGCCCCGACGTGTGCCAGACCATCCTCACCGTCGCGCCCGACGACTACGACGTTGTGCGTGAGAAATACGCCGCCAACATCATGATTATGGGGCTCAAACTCGTAAAAGGCGGCGCGGAACGGTTCGAGTCGGTGCGGCTGGCGCTGGACGCGGTGGACGAAGCCGCCGAGCTCGTGTGTGTGCACGACGCCGTCCGGCCGTGCGTCTTGGAGAAGTGGATCGACGACGTATTCGCCGAGGCCACCAAGAGCGGGGCGGCCATCCTCGCGGCACCCCTCTCCGGGACCATTAAGCGGGTCGCCGGTTCCGGCGTGATCGACGCGACGGTCTCACGGGAGGGGCTGTACGAGGCCCAAACGCCGCAGGTTTTCCGCAAGGATGTGTTGAAAAAAGCCTACGCCGCGTTGCCGGCAGACTTCAAGCCCACCGACGACGCGCAGGTGGTGGAGCGAACTGGGCACGGCGTGACGGTGGTGGTGACGGATCACCGCAATCTCAAGATCACGGCGGCGGGAGACATGTCGATCGCCGCCGCACTGGTAAAAGAGATGGCGCGCAGCCCGCGGGGGCAGGCCCTGGGTGCCTTCGAAGAAGCCCAGTGGTAATCGGAGCGGCCAGCGGCTAAACTTAGCAGCGGGAAGCAGTGCAAGTGTGGGTTGCTTGCCGCCCGAAGCGTCGCCGCAGACGCGCGCGGCGGCGAGCCCACGAATATTGGCCGTCGGAATGCAGCAGCGTTTTTCGCGGGTGTTTTCGGGGTCGCTTGGGGCGCCGCTGATCGTCTCCCTGCTCGCGGCCGTGGGCGCCTTGAGCGGAGCGTGCAGCGGACCTCTGCACGTCACGTCGGGGTTTTCGCCACATTCCCCCCCGACAGCCGGCGTCGCAGCGGCGCTCGCCGTGCGACACGACCGGCCGCCGGAACTCGTGCAGAACGTCGCACCGAAGGGCGACCCGCGGCTGCGTTGGACCCGGCTCGACGTGGTCTTGACCGTACTCCACGTCCAGGTGCCACGAACCCGGCGGACGCAGATGGAACCCGTGTGGAATCACCTGCGCGAGGACGTGCTCGATAACGCGACGGCCCTGCGGCTGCAGAGCAATGGCGTGCGCGTCGGTGTCGGCCGTGAGGACTGGTGGGACGCCGTGCGGACGACGATCGACGCCGTGGAGGGCGTCCGGACCCAGGCGCTTGACCCCTTGCGCGTGCCCGCGAACTACCCGCTGGCTCTTGAGCTCGACGAACGCCCGCGCGAGCAGACGCTCTTCTTTGTGGCCGACGACGGGGTGCTTTCCGGCGAAACCTGGCCGCACAGCCGCAATGTCTTGCGCGTCACCTACGAACTCAACCTCGCGGAGCGCGACCATGTCCGCCTGACGATTGTCCCGGAGGTGCGGCAGCGGCTGGAGGGCTTCAAATGGGTGCGCAGCGAGACCGGCGTGACCCAGATGCCGAATTACGACGGCCGCGCGTTTGCCGCCGCCGCCTTCGCGGTCGACCTGGAGCCGGGCGAGTTCCTCACCGTCGCTCCGGGACCGCGGGCAAATCTGTTCGGCCTGGTCGGTGGGGCCCTGCTGGTGCGCGAGCTGGATGGGCAGTGCTACGATTCTTATGTGTTCCTACGTGCGGATGTGAACCATGTCGCCCGCGGCAACTAGTCCGACCGCCACCACCGCCGGGCGCCTCGATGCCGCCTACCTGGAGAGCCTGTTCCAGAGCGCCGGCATCGCGATCATCGCCGGCAACCTCGAAGGCCAGGTGGTCGCCGGCAACCCAGCGGCGCAGCGCCTCTTCGGCAGCGCCGAGCGCGCCCTGGGCGGCCCGGTCGCGGACTTGTTCCCCCCGCGTGACCGCGAAGCGGTCGCGCAGATCCTGGATACGGTGCAAGCAACTCTGCAGCCGATCGAGTTACGCACGCGGCTGGGGGGTACCGAGACCGACCCCCTCGACTACGCCGTCTGGTTCACACCCGTCCTCGAAGCCGACGGTACCGCCCGCGGGGTATCGCTCTGGTTCCGCGACATCACCGAACGGATGCGGCTACGGCGGAGCCTGAAGGAACGCGAACGGCTGGCCTCGCTCGGTTCGCTCTCGCGGGGGGTGGCCCATCACTACAACAACCTGCTCGCGTGCATCGCCACCAGCGTCGAGTACGCGATCAACATGAACACGACCACCGCGATGCGGCGGGCTTTGCAGCGGACCGCCGACGCGGTCGGCCGCGCGGCCCACATTACGCGGCAACTGCTCGCGTTTGGACAAGCCGACCATAGCGCAGGCGACTGGGCCGACCTCACGGAGATGGTGCTCTACTATTGCGATCAGAACGAGGAACGGCTGCGCCAACGACACATCAAGCTCCTCGATGATTGGCAACCCCTCCCCATGGTTCCCGTCCGCCGTGATCAAGTCCTCATTGTCCTCAGCAACATAGTCGAAAACGCGGTGGAGGCTATGCCGAGCGGCGGCACGCTGACGGTCACGCTGGCTCGCCGGGACGAAGACAGCGTGTGCCTGACGGTCTCAGACACCGGCCCGGGGATCGATCCGAAGCACATGGAACGCGTTTTCGAGCCGTTCTTCACGACCAAGGGTGCGCTCGGCTGCGGGAGCGGCCAGAATTCGGGCATGGGCCTGGCCGTCGTCCACGGCCTGGTCGGCGAAATGCACGGGACGATCACCGCCTCGAACATCCCCGGCAGCGGCGCACGCTTCGACGTGGTGCTGCCGATACGGCGGGAAACGTAGCGCAATTCAAGCTCGCCAGGGCGGGCCTGCTTCCCGTGCGCGACCGCGTGCGCCACGAACAACCCTTGTGCGCACGCGGCCCTCTTTCGCGGGGTGATTTCAAAGAAAAACGGGCGATCAGCGCCTCGCTAAGCGCGTACGTTCCAGGGTGATGCGGCTGATGGGCGTCCAACCAGCACGAGCACCAGATTGGCCGGAACGGCCGGTGCGCGCCGGGCTATTGGGCGTCCGGCGACCCGCCGCGCCAGATTCGTCGAAGATGGAATTCTGTGGGCGACGGCTACTTGCCTGCCCGGGCCCAGCCAGGATCACCGGCCGGACCTGCGGCAGATGGTGGTGGGCATGGTGCTCAGCGGAGCGGGCCGGCCGGTGTGCCGCGAGATGTGGCCGGGGAACACGACGGACGTGGGGACGCGGCGGCAGAAGCGGTTCGGCAGCGAGCAGGTGTGCGTGGTGGCGGACCGGGGGCTGATCAGCCAGGAGACGATCGCGGCCCTGGAGGGGTACGCGGGCCTGAAGTACATGCTGGGGGCGCGCCTGCGGAGCACGGCGGAGGTGCGGGAGCCGGTGTTGTCCTGGGGCGGCCGCTATCAGCAGGTATCCGGTCCGCGGGAACACAGCCAGAGCCCGGCGCCGCTGGCCGTGAAGGACGTGCGGTTCACGGCTGAGGA
>JAGVEP010000199.1 GCA_020058145.1 Phycisphaerae bacterium
CAGTGGCGGCCGAGGCGCCCGCGGCCCGCGGTTTGAAATTCGGCCCACGCCACGGCCCCATCGCCGGCTGCGGCCGACTCGCGCAGCAGGAATGCGTTGGTGCTGTCGATCGTGTTGTGCAGATAAACCCGTCGCCCAAGCCTCCGCAGAGGGCCCTGCGGAAGCAACCCGGCGAGCGTCAGCGGGCGGTGTTCGACCAACATGATACTATTGTAACAGGCGAACGGGCGCCCCAGCCCTCGCGCGGCGAGCGCTGGGGTGCCTTACCGAGGCGCGACATGCCGCGTGTGGTCATTGATAACCAGGAAGTCGAGGTTGTTGCGGGCAGCAACCTCCTCGCCGCCGCGCGGAAACTGGGTCTCGATATCCCCGCGCTCTGCTATCACCCGGCGTGCGAACCGAATACGGCGTGCATGGCGTGCGTCGTCAGGCTCAAGAATTCAGGCGGCATCGTGCCGTCCTGCGCGACGCCAGCCGAGGACGGTGTGCAGATTGAAAGCGAGACGGACGAAGTCCGCGCTCTGCGCCGCACGGCGCTCGAACTGCTGCTCAGCGAGCACTGTTTCACTTCCCCGGAGGCTCGGGCAAGTGCCAACCCATCCGCTTCGGGTGTGCCGGCGGTTGCGGGTTGGCCCGACTGCCAGTGTCTGAAAAGCGACGTCTGCCGCCTGCGGAAATACGCCCTGCTCTACGCAGCCGATCCCGCGCGATATCCCGGCCGGCAGCGGACCAATCGCGTGCGGGAAGAGCATCCCGAGATTACCTACGACTCGGGCAAGTGCATTCTGTGCGGAATTTGCGTCCAGCTCTCCGCACAGGGCGATGAGCGTCTCAGTCTCAGCTTTGTCGGGCGCGGTTTCGAGCTGCGCGTTGACCCGCCGCTGGGTGCGACGCTGGATCAAGCCCTCGAAATCACGGCCCGCCGCGTCGCCGGGGCCTGCCCGACGGGTGCGCTGGCGCCGCGCAAGGACCGGTGACCTGTCGGGTGGCTCTGCGCTGTCGCCGCGCGCGGCGAGCTTCCTGTCCGAGCCCCACGCTGGCGCGTGGGGCTCGGACGGGATGCTTTCCGAAAAGGAAACAGGCCGGGTCGCAAGACCCGGCCTGACATTTCGTGTCTCCGTGCCTACGTGCTTTTGCCGCCGTGTGCCCCTACTGGAAGTTGGCGATATCGTCGGCCGTCCCAAACCGGCCGTCCTTGCCCGGGCTTATCAACAGGAACGAGTCCCGGCGCACGGGCTGAACGGTCTTGTTCCCGCTCGATTCGTACGCCGTCTTGTTCATGATGTAATACGGGAACGAGTTGCCTTTGGTCGCAATGTCGTCTTTCGTCATCGGCGTGTCATCCCATTCAGCGGGGAACCAACGGGCGTTCGGATCGACGCTGCCGCCCAGCAGCGGCGGTGGCCATTCCCCCGGGGTGCAGAGGCCGTTCAGACAGGCCATCGCCGTGCCGCCGGTGAAATACGCGTTGTCGCCGAAGATGTAGATCCCCGGGTAGCCCATGCCGGTGCTGTTGGGGTCGGGGCTCTCCATCATCATGGTGGTGGCGATATTGGCGCTGGGAGCATCGGAATAGCGCGAGTCGGCCGCGTAGTAGAGGATCGGCATCTCGAACGTGTCGATCATCAGCAGGTTGGTGTCTTTCACTTCGAAGCTGCCATGCGGGAGTCCAGGCAAGTCCTTGGCGGCCTTGACCCTCACGGCATCCGACGTGATGTAGGGGCCGCAGCGGGGGAACGGCGCGGAGGCGCCGGTCGGAAAGTTCGTATCGCCCGGCTTGTCGTACCAGCCCTTCTGCACCCAGGACGAGCCCGGATCGATGTCGTTCCAAAACTGCTTGGGGACAGACTTCGGGGCGACGTAGCCCTGGAGGTCCTTGCCCATCAGGTAGCGGACCAGGTGCTGCGCCCCAAACATCTGGAAGCCGCTGTTGTCCTCCGTCGGGTCGTCGCCAGCGCGGGATGAGGGGTAGTTCAACCCCCTCAATTCCGCTTCGTTGTCGGTCCGGAACACCTCCAGCCCGTTCCCGATCTCCTTCATCAGCGCCTGAGTCTTGACCTTCTTGGCGGACTCACGGGCCTTGCTGAGCGAGGGCAGCAGAATGCCGATGAGCAGCGCGATGATGGCTACCACGACCAGCAGCTCGATCAGCGTAAAAGCCCGCCTCCACAAACTATGGCTGCACGGCAGACCTTGGTGGGAATTCACAGGCAGTACCTCGTTTTGGGTTAATGGAAGACACGTCGAGTCCGTCCGGCACAGATTACCTGGACACCCGTATCCACATTTTGCCGCTTCCTCGGTGCCTTGGCAAGCAAAAAGACCGAAAAAATCCCCGCAACGGGACCGGGCCGGTCCCGTTGCGTCCGGGGCGGCAGGCGAGCCCGTCCTGCTCGATCGGAAACCGCCCCGTCCGAGCCCGACGCGCAAGCGTGGGGTCCTCCGCGGAGCGCGTTCGAGCGTCGGTTGGAACGCGCTGCGCGAGACCCCCGGCTGGCGCCGGGGGCTCG
>JAGVEP010000115.1 GCA_020058145.1 Phycisphaerae bacterium
CGCCACACCGGCCCCCCAGGGGACGATGCCGCGCCAAGTCATCGGCGCGCCGGTCGTCGGAATATTCCGACAGTCTCTCGCGCCTGAGGCTCGGACGGCAAGCTTTCCGCCACAGTCTTGGACTACACCCGGCGCAACTTGTGTGAAATCGTCGCGCTTGCCGCACCCCGGCGCGCCAGCTAGACTCCCGCTTTTCGTCGATCGAGCCCCGAGATCGCGAGGGCAGGCTTGGTGTCGGCAGCAGCAATTCAGCGGAAAGCGGCGCAGCTCGGCAAGCTGGTGGTACGCATGACGGCCAAGGCCGGCTCGGGCCACCCGTCGAGCGCTCTATCGCTGGCCCACCTCGTCACGTACCTGATGTACCGTCAGATGCGCCACGATCCGGCCGACCCGTGGCAGCCCACGGCGGACCGGCTGGTCCTGTCCGAGGGACACGCCGTCCCGATCGTCTACGCCGCCCTGGCAGACCTCGGCGCCAGCGTCGGACGCGATCCGTCGACGGCGACGAAGCTGACCCCGGCCGATACCGACCTGCTGCGCACCCGCGCGAGCGTCCTCGACGGGCATCCGAACCCGGCCGCGGGCGTACACTTCTTCGATGCCGCGACCGGCAGCCTGGGACAAGGCCTCAGCGTCGCCGCCGGGCTGGCCCTGGCCGCGCGGCTGGACGGCTCAGATCGGCGGGTCTACGTCCTCGTCGGCGATGGCGAGGCGCGCGAGGGCCAGATCTGGGAAGCACTCGATTTCATCGTCGATCACAAGCTCAACCACGTCTGCGCGGTCTTCAACGCCAACGGGCAGGGCCAGGCCGGGCTGGTCTCGCCCCAGCAGTCGGCGGAGCGCCTCGCGGCGAAGCTGACGGCGTTTGGCTGGGCGGTGACGACCATTAACGGACATGATCCCGACGCCATCGCCGCGGCGTTTGCCGAGTTTCCGCGGCCGGACAAGCCGCTGGCGATCGTCGCGCGGACAATCAAAGGCTGGGGGGTGGACGAGCTGACCAAGGGCAATTGGCACGGCAAGCCGCTGCCCGAAGCGCGGCTTGCGGCGGCCAATGCGTCGCTCGACCAAGCCGTGGCGGCGTACAAGGACGGGGACGTGCTCGACGGTCCGCCAAAGCCACCTGCCGCTGGCGCTGCCAAACGCGGGGACCCGCGCCGCGTCACCTGGCCGTCATTCCACGAGGTGATGGCGGACGCGGGGCTGGCCGGAGCGGTCGAGAAGAACGCGATCGGCACGCGCCGAGCCTACGGCGCTGCGCTCCGGGCCGCGGGCGGGCTCCTGCCGCAAGTCGTCGTGCTCGATGGCGACGTCAGCAATTCGACCTTCGCCGACATGTTCGCCGCCGCCCACGGCGAGCGTTTTTTCGAGTGCAAAATCGCCGAGCAGAACATGGTCTCGACCGCGGTGGGCCTGTCGGCCGGGGGGTACATTCCGCTGGTCAACTCGTTTGCGAAGTTCCTCATGCGGGCGGCCGACCAGGTCGAGCTGGCGAACATCTCGCGGGCCAACATCAAGATCGTCGGCTCGCACGCCGGCATTACGCCAACCGCCGACGGGCCGAGCCAGATGGGCCTGACCGACGTCGCCTTCTTCCGGGCCTTCACCACGGTCCGCGGCGATGATCGCGCCAGCCCGCTGGCCTGGTTCTTCCACCCCGCGGACGCCGTCGCGGCCTATCATTGCACGCGCCTGATGCTCGAACTGCCGGGCATGTGCTTCATGCGGACGCATCGGCCTGACGTGCCGCTGCTCTACGCACCCGATACGAAATTCGAGCCGCGCGGCTTCCACACGCTGAGCAGCGGCGATGATCTCGCCATCGTCTCGTCCGGCTACATGGTCCACCCGGCGCGCGAGGCCGCAGCGCTGCTGGCCAGGCAGAACATCCGGGCGACGTTGATTGACGCGTACTGCCTGCCGCTCGACGGCGAGCGACTGACGGAGGCTTTGCAGCGGGCGGGCGGGCTGGTCCTGGTGGTCGAAGACAACTATGGCGGCGGCTTCGGGTCCGCAGTCGCGGAGGTCGCCGCCCGCACTGGCAAGCTGCGTGTCGAAACGCTGCACTGTCAGTGCATCCCGAAATCGACGCGCTCGGTTGAGGAAATGCTCGACTACTGTGGCGTCGGCGCGCCGCAGATTGCGGATCACGCGGGGGCGCTAGTGCGGCGCGCGCTGTAGCGGCCGGGCTCTGCACCGGCCGGGCATGTAGCGTCCGACCCCCGTGTCGGGCGTCGCCGCCCAGAGGAAGTGCAACCGTCTATGAACCTCGTCACCGGTGCCAGCGGTCTGCTCGGCAGTCACATTGTGGAACACCTGCGCAAACGCGGCCTGCCCGTGCGCGCGCTGGTCCGCGCCGGGAGCGACCGCCGTTGGCTGGAAACGCAAGGCGTCGAGTTCGCCGTCGGCGACGTGACCGATCCGGCTTCCCTCAGCATCGCCTGCGCCGGCGTCGACGCCGTCTACCATTCCGCTGCCAAAGTCGGTGACTGGGGTCCGTGGGAGGATTTCCAGCGTATCACCATCGACGGCACGCGGAATATCGTGGACGCCGCCGCCGCCGCACGTGTGCGGCGGTTTGTCCACATCAGCTCCATCAGCGCGTACGGCTATCACACGAAGGATGTGACGGTCGATGAGACGTATGACCTGGGCTACAAGCTGTATCGCTGGGCCTACTACAGCAGGTCGAAGGTCGCGGCGGAGCGGCTGGTCTGGGCGGCCCACAAGGCTGGCCGCATCGAGGTCACGGTCATCCGCCCGGCGTGGATTTACGGCCCACGGGATCGCACCACGATCAAACGGCTGTACAACATGATCAAGAC
Organism: Phycisphaerae bacterium; assembly: GCA_020058145.1. Classification (GTDB taxonomy): domain Bacteria; phylum Planctomycetota; class Phycisphaerae; order UBA1845; family Fen-1342; genus JAGVEP01. The sequence goes on from JAGVEP010000115.1 coordinate 2,826, forward strand.
CGGGCGGGCGAAGATCCTCGGCCGCGGCGACAACCGCCTGAACGTCGTTTACGCCGGCAACATCGCGGAGGCGGCCATCGCGGCGGCCGCGCGGCCCGACTGCAATGGCGAGGCGTTTAACATCAGCAATGATGGCGTGATCACGCAGCAGGAGTACTTCGACCTGTGGGCGCGGACGATCGGGTCTCCGCCGGTGCGACGCCACGCGCCGTACAAGGCTGCGTATTTCGTGGGTTTCGTGCTGGAGTGCCTCGGGCACGCATTTAAGTGCAAGAAGCCGCCGTTCATCACACGCTACGCCGTCTGGCTGATGGGTCGGCGGTCGTATTTTTCCGCTGAGAAGGCTCGCCAGAAGCTCGGTTGGAAGTCGACGATCACGTATGACGTCGGCGTGCCGTTGACGGTGCAGTGGTACTTGGAGCAGAGGACAGGGGAGGGGGCGGGCGCGTAGGGGTGCCCCGGCCGAAACTCACTGTCGCCATGAACAAATGACCCGGTGCACCCGTGGAGCCGGGGCACGCGGTCTCGCGGACCGGTTGCAAATCGCCCGCGGCGAGTTTACGGTCCGATACATGGACACCTCGCGCACACGCCGATCGGGAGCCGCGCGGTCACCCGCGGCGCAGCGGCCGTCAACGCCATCCACCGACACCGCGTCGGAGGAAAATAGGGACAGCCAGGAATGGCATGTAGATAAGCAATAACCATTTGTCAGAAATGCAGTTGCAATCACAGGCGCGAACGACGAAACGCAGTGGCCACGAGTGGAGCAGCCGTACCGAACGGGAGGAATGAGCACAGGGTCGACTGTCCACCTGCC
>JAGVEP010000122.1 GCA_020058145.1 Phycisphaerae bacterium
CGGTGGCGTGGGCGCGGCGCTGCCGGGCGGCCCAGCGGCGCGACGATCAGGCCCTGTACGGCATCGTGCAGGGCGGGTTGGACGTAGGACTACGCCGGGCGTGCCTGGAAGAGCTGGTCGGGATCGGTTTCGAGGGCTACGCGCTGGGCGGATTGTCCGTGGGCGAGTCACCCGAGGAAATGCACGCGTTTCTCGATGTTTTTGCGCACGAGCTGCCGGCCGACCGGCCGCGGTATCTCATGGGCGTGGGCACGCCGCGGGACCTGGTGGCGGCCGTGGCCGCGGGCATCGATCAGTTCGACTGTGTGCTGCCGACGCGGAATGGGCGGAAGGGGTACGCGTTCACGAGCGCCGGGCCGGTGCGGCTGCGGAATTCGTGCCACAAGCTGGCCGGGGAGCCGCTGGATGCGGCGTGCGCGTGTTACACGTGCGGGGGTTTCTCGCGGGCGTATCTGCGGCATCTGATTCTGGCTGGCGAGGTGCTTGGAGGGACGCTGGTTTCGCTACATAATATCGCGTTCTACCAGGCACTGATGCGGCAGATGCGGGACGCCATTGCCAGCGGGACGTTTGCCGATTGGCGGCGAGCGTTTGCGACCGGTGCGGCGGGTGCCGCGGTGGATACGAAGGAAAACGAATGAACCTGCTATTCTCGTTGCTCGCCCAAGCTGCTCCTGGCGGTTCGCCCCAGCCGAGTGGTAGCACCGGCATGACACAGCTCATCGGCCTGGTTCTGGTCGTGGGCGTTTTCTGGTGGATCATGTCGCGGGGCAAGAACAAGGAGCGGCGGCGTTACGAGCAGATGCTCAACTCGCTGAAGAAGAACGACCGCATTCAGACCATCGGCGGGCTGCTGGGGACCGTGGTGGACGTGCGCGACAACGAAGTGGTCGTGAAAGTTGACGAAACGAACAACGTGAAGCTGCGGTTTGTGCGCTCGGCGATCAAGGACGTTGTGAGCGAGGCGGCGACAGTCGAGAACAAGGGGAATTGAAGAAGGCACGCAGGCACGCAGGCACGCAGGCACGAAGGCACGCAGGCACGCAGGCACGCAGGCACGCAGGCACGCAGGCACGCAGGCACGAAGGCACGGAGGCACGAAGGGGGTAAGGCGACGCGATCGTGTCCCGGCGTGCCCTTGTGCCTACTGGCGCGTTTGCCGTTGCCGCGTGCCGGACTACAATCCCGCGCTGTGCCAAGTGGACGCCTGCACGCCTTTGTCAAGGTAACGCCATGAACACCTCGTATTGCGCCTCGCTCCGGAAATGGACGCCGGTTGTGCTGATGCTCTGCGCCGCCTGGCCGACGGCCGCGGCCGGGGCCGCGGACGAGCACCCGCTGCTGGCGGTCATGCAGAGCGAGCTGCGTCTGTCGCTGGACAAGCTCGCCGGGCCGGACGGCAGTAAGCCGTACTATGTGCAGTACACGGTGACCGACGACGAGGACGTCAGCCTCGCTGCCACGCTCGGTGCTCTCACGCAGGACGAGGCGGAGCACACGCGGCTGTTGGACGTGGACGTGCGGGTCGGTGATTACACCCTGGACAACACGCGGCAGATTCGGGGGCAGGGTCCGTTTGGCGGGCGCGACTTCGGCCGCGGGGCGGTGAGTCTGCCGCTGAACGACGATGCCCTGGGTACGCGGCACGCGCTGTGGCTGGCGACGGACGAGCGTTTCAAGACGGCGCTGAAGCGGCTGGCGCAGGTCAAGGCGAACCTCAAAGTCAAGGTGGAGGAGGAAGACCCGGCGGACGATTTCTCCCGCGAAGAGCCGAGCGTTCACATTGGCCCGTGGGTGCGCCAGAGTTATGACCGCGCGCAGGTTGTCGAGCGCGTCAAGACGTGCTCCGAGCGATTCCGCTCCGAGCCGCTGATCTACAGCTCGGGCGTGACTTTTACCGGCACGGTCAGCAATCGGCTGGCGGTCAATTCCGAGGGCAACAAGCTGCAGTTCGGCGGGGCGCGCTGGCGCATCGCGATTGCGGCGGCGACGATCGCGGAAGACGGGATGCAGCTTTCGCAATACCGGTCGTTCGACGCCGCTGCGCCGGACAAGCTGCCGGACGAGCAGCAGATGCAGAAGCTCGCCGACGAGATCATTGGCGAACTGCTCGCGTTGCGTAATGCGCCGGTAGTCGAGCCGTACACGGGGCCGGCGATTCTGATGAACCGGGCCAGCGGCGTGTTTTTCCACGAGATTTTTGGGCACCGCGTGGAGGGCCATCGACAGAAGGACGTAGAGGCCGGGCAGACGTTCGCCAAGAAGGTCGGGCAGGAAGTTCTGCCGAGCTTCATCAGCGTGATCGATGATCCGACCCGCCGGCAGTTCAACGGGGTCGATTTGAACGGCTTCTACGAGTTTGACGAGGAGTGCGTCCCGGCCCAGCCCGCACGGATCGTCGAAAACGGCGTGCTCAAGACGTTTCTGCTCTCGCGGTCGCCGACGCGGGGCTTCACGAGGTCGAACGGCCACGGTCGGCGGCAGCCGGGGATGCCGCTGGTGGCGCGCATGGGCAACACGATCATCGAGTCCGCACAGCAGGTCAGTTTCCCCGAGTTGCGGGCGCGGCTGATCGCGGAGTGCAAGAAACAGGGCAAGGACCACGGGCTGCTGTTCGACGACATTTCCGGTGGTTTCACGATGACGCAGCGTTTCATGCCGCAGGCGTTCAGTGTCATGCCGATTCTCGTGTATCGGGTGTACAGCGACGGGCGGCCGGACGAGCTGGTCCGCGGTGTGGACATCGTCGGCACGCCGCTCACGTGTTTCTCGAAGATTCTGTGTACGGCGGACGACCCGGACATTTTCAACGGTTTCTGCGGGGCGGAATCGGGCTTCGTGCCGGTGTCGGCGATCTCGCCGAGCATTCTGGTCGAACAGATTGAGATCGAGAAGAAGCAGAAGGCGCACGACCGGCCGCCGATCCTGCCGGCGCCGATCGCGGAGAAGTAGCGAGTAGCGAGTTGTCTGCGAAGAACACCAGGCAGCCGACACGGTGAATTGCGATCCGCTCGGGAGATGGTCTATGAGATCTTTCGTGGTGTGCACATTGGTTGGCGTCTGTCTCGGGTGGGCACCGGTGCGGGCCGGCGACGTTGCCGCGGACGAAGCGAAACAGGATGTGGTTCTCCGCGCCCTCGTGGATGAGCTCGCGCGCAACCAGGACGGGTTGAAGCTCGCGGGGTTCGACATCCCCTACTATCTGGGCTTCGCCGTCAATGACTACAACCGCGTGGGCGTGACGGCCGTGTTCGGGGCGGTCACGCGGCACACGGAAGACCGCAGCCGGAGCCTCTCAACCGACGTGCGCGTCGGTTCGTACGTGCTCGACAACTCCAACTTCTCCGGCGGCGGCGGCTTTGGCTTCGGCGGCGAGGGGGGTGTAGAAACCGCGATGCCGATCGAGGACGACTATGCCGGGATTCGGCAGGCCATCTGGTTCCTGGCCGACCGCGACTACAAGAACGTGGTTGAGGAGCTGGCCCAGAAGAAGGCCGTCATGGAGAGCAAGCTGATCGTGGACAAGCCGGACGACTTCGCGCACGAGGCGCCGACGGTGCACTTTGATCTGCGGCTGGACCTCGCGCTCGCTGAGCAGAGGCTCGCGGAGTTGGCGACGGCGCTGTCGCTGGTTTTTCGCGACTACCCCGAGCTGCAGAGTTCCAGCGTGAGTGTCGGCGCGTATGCCGGCAACAAGTACCTGGTGAACACCGAGGGCACGCGGCTGCGCGCGGCGACGCAGCGCCTCACGCTGAGCGCCCGCGCGACCGTCCAAGCCGACGATGGGATGAAGCTCGGCGACGCGGTGTCGGTCTATACCAGCGGGCTCGACGCGCTCCCGCCGCGGGACGAGCTGATCGAGAGCTGTCGCGAGATGGCCCAGCGGCTGGTGGCCTTGAAGCAGGCCCCGGTGCTGGCGTCGTACAGCGGCCCAGTGCTGTTTGAGGCGGAGGCCGCGACGGCGCTGTTCGCCCGGCAATTCGGCGGCGCCTTCGGAGGGGGGCAGCGGCCGGTGGGCAGCCGCACGAGCCCCGATGATTTTGCCAACAAGCTGAACAAGCGTATTTTGCCGCGGTTTTTCCAGGTTGTGGACGACGCCACGCGCGAGCAGATTGGCGACGCGCGTGTGATGGGGCACTATGCCTTTGACGACGAAGGCGTGCCGACCCGGCCGCTCACGCTCGTGGAGGGGGGGCGGCTCAAGGCGCTGCTGATGTCGCGGAATCCGTCGAAGGAGTTCAGCCAGTCGACCGGGCACGGGCGCGGTTCGCTGGCCGCGGGGCGTGGCTCGGTGGCGTGCCTGGAGGTGACGGCCGACCCAGGCCTGAGCGCCGACGGGCTCAAGCAGGAACTCGTGGACGCTTGTGCGGACGAAGGGCTCGAATTCGGGCTGCGCGTCGTGTCGCTCGGGGCGGTGGGCGAGGGCGGCCGCGGTTTTGAGGCCGGCGGCGGGGGCAACCCGCTGGTGATGTACAAGGTCTTCCCGGACGGGCGTGAGGAGTTGGTGCGCGGTGCCGAAATCGCCAAGATCGACCTCAAGGCCTTCAAACGCATCCTCGCGGCCGGTGACCAGCCGTTCGTCCTGAACACGGGCGGCGGCGGGAGCGAAGGGCAGACCGTGGCCGCCCCGGCGATGCTCTTTGAAGAGCTCGATCTGGCGAAGCTTGACCGCGATTTTGACAAGCCGCCGATCCTGCCGACGCCGCTGGCGCGGGAGTGAGGAAGAATGAAGGGACGAAGGGACGGAGGGACGGAGGGACGAAGGGTGCCACGGCCGTGTCGGCCGTGAGGCGGAAAACGTAGCCTCGGCAGCGGTTTATTGCACCGGCGGCAATTCGGTCGGCGGGGTTTCCGACTCGTGCTGCAGCACGGTTTCCATGGGGAAATCGACGTGCTCGTAGCCCTTGCCGCGGGCCAGTTCGGTGACGGCGTTGCGCAACTCCGCCGGTGTGCCGGCGTGGGGGATCAGCATGGCCTGTGTGCGTGTGCCCGCGTGGTCCAGCGCGACCGTGGCGAGGCCGACCAGCCGTGCTCCGCGGAACGCGCCCAGGAGCTGCCACTCGCTGTGCTCCTGATGGTCAATCAGGTCGAGCGCGAACAACTCGGCGATGACGGCCGACTCGGCGATGGAGACGCGCGGATCGGGGCCCGGGCAGTACTGTAGAAGTGCGACCATGGTGGGCCATGCGGCGCGACTCAGCGGGCGGACGGTCACTTCGCCCTGGTCCTCGGCGAGTGAGTTTTCACCGTCGCCGCCGCGTGCCCGCAACATCGTGACGCGCACCGCAGATGCCCACGGCACGCGGTGCAGGGTCGAGAAGCCGAACTTGCCGAACAGCCCCTCGGCCAGGTCGGCCGTGGCCGCCAGATAAAGCCATTTTCCGCCGGTCATATCGAACCAGGACAGCAGCCCTTCGATGAGCCTGCGGGCGGCGCCTTGGCGGCGGCACTCCGGCCGGGTGTAGCAGTGCCCCAGCACGCCGAAGTCGCCAAACTTGTTGATGCAGGCCCCGGCGACGAAACGGCCGGCCAGGGCGAGCACGGCGTAAACATCGTGGGCGCCCGGCACGCCTTGCGTGATGCGCCGCTCGAGATCCGCGGTCCACGGGGGCCGTTGGTGCTGATACAGGTCCGCCATCGCGGGCCACCGCGCCGGTGCGGGTGGGACGATCAGCATGGGTTTCTGCGGCAGGTCCACGATGGACGTATCCTACGTCACGGCAAGGGAATGTCCATCCCGCTCACGGGTGCCCACGTCCGAGTATGGGTGCCGCCTGTGCATGTTGTCGCCTGCGCAGGTAAGATATAGTCCGTCCCGGACGCGAAAGGAACCTGCAACCATGCGTGTGGTCTTCCTCGGGACTGGCGAGTTCGGCGTGCCGGCCCTGCGTGCGCTGCGGCAGGCCGGGCACGAACTCGTGGCGGCGATCAGTCAGCCGGACCGGCCCACGGGCCGCGGGCGCGAGGTGCGTCCGACACCGCTCCATGCCGCCGCGGATGAACTGGGCGTGCGTCACATTCAGACGGTGGACGTGAATGCTCTGGAGAGCGCCGCGCTCGGTGCGGCGGAAATGGGCGTGGTCGCGGCCTTCGGGCAGAAGATCGGCTCAGGGCTGCTGGGCGCGCTGCCGCGGGGGCTGATCAACCTGCACGGTTCGCTGCTGCCCAAGTATCGCGGGGCGGCTCCCATTCAGCGGGCTATTCTCGATGGCGAGGAAATTGCCGGCGTCACGATTTTTCGACTGAACGAACGCTGGGACGCCGGGGCGATCTGGGCTACCCGCGCGACGCCGATCGGCGCGACCGAGACGGCTGATGAGCTGCACGATCGTCTGGCAGTGCTGGCGGCGGAGTTACTGATCGAAGCGCTGGCGGCGCTGGAAGGTGGCACTCTTCGACCGGTTGAACAGGACGCCACGCACGCCACGCGCGCTTTGAAACTGACCAAGGCTGACGGCTACGTAGACTGGTCGCAACCTGCCGAGCGCGTCGTCCGCCGTATTCACGGCCTGTGGTCCTGGCCGGCGGCGGCGTGCACGTTTTCGTCGCGCAGCGGCAAGCGCGAACGCGTATTGCTGGCGCGGGCGACGGTGGCGGAGGCCGACGCCGCCCCGACCGATCGGCGGCCACCCGGTTCGTTTGGCGAGGATCTGACGGTTCAAGCCGGCCGGGGCCGTGTGCGTCTGCTGGAACTTCGGCCGGCCAGCGGCAAGCTGATGCTGTTCGCGGCGTTCGCCCATGGTCGTCACGTTGCCCCGCCCGATTGCTTCATGCCGGCGGAAACGTAATGTCCGCTTTGCCCCCGTCACAGCCGGTGTCCGCAGGCC
>JAGVEP010000461.1 GCA_020058145.1 Phycisphaerae bacterium
AAACCAGCTTCGGGGTCCCGTCCGGGGCCACCCACCGGACGGCCTGAAGCCGCGGCGTATGCCCGAGGCTGTCGACGAACGCGGTCGCCGCGTGCTCGTCGTCCGTGGGCAGGGCCCCCAGCCCGCTGGCCAGAAGCTGCGCCAGGGTCTCGGTTTCTTTCTGCTGCGCCGCGCGGCTCAGTTGGCGTACGGAGTAATCGGTAAGCAGGAAACCCGCGACGAGGGCGGCGAGGACGACCGCGACGTGCAACAGCCCGAGTCCCTCGGGCAGCACGCCGTCCCATAAAAGACGCCGCCGCTCGGACTGGGTGGCCCGAAGGGGTGTAGTCGTAGGTTGCTCCGCCATCGCGAGCTCAAACTCCCTGAAGACCTAGTGAGCTTCTGTGGGCGCATCGGTGGACGGGGCGTACGACTTAAGGAAAGCGCGGGCCGCGCCGCGGGCTGGAGTGCTCCGAGCCCGATTTGCCGGCTGGGGTGCGGCCCGTGCAGGTTCGGGCGAACCTGTAACAATGGCGCACACCCCAAAGGCTGTGCGCGCCGGCGCGCTGATCTGTCCGTTCGGCGTAGTCTTACGCAATGCGACCGACGCTATTGTCTGGTGAACAGACCGGTCAACGCGGTGTACACGTAGGTGCCACCGGTGGGCACGAACTGATACCTGGTCGCCGCCGTCTTCCGCCAGTTGCCATCGGTTACGCCATTGTCGATCACCGTCGTGAACAGCGGATTGGTCGCACTGGCGAGTCCGATCGCCGCCGAATCGAGCGTGGCCGGATAAGTGCTCAAACCCTTCGTCAGATTGGTCATGTAGGCCAACTTGATGCCGCTCTTGACCGCCGAGGCCGTGGCGTTTTCCGCCGCCGCCTGGGCCTGTGTGCGCATGTCGCCGAATTGCGGGACGACCACGGCCGCCAACAGACCGATGATTACGATCACCATCACCAACTCGACCAGAGTGAACGCCTTAAGATTCCGCACGGTGTTCATATTCGTACCCTTCACTGCGTTGTTTACTGCGCCAGCGCAAGAGAATAGGCGCCCTGCGGGCCCTGCAAACTCACCGCATAAGCCCCAATCGCCGTCACGATGCTGCCATCGGCTAGTCGATCCCCAAGCGTGACAATTTTCCCGTCGATCAGTGCCCGCGGGGTCGGACCGCTAATAATTGCGTTGAGTACCGGCTGCCGCGGCGCCACGGCGGGCTCGGCGACCGTTTGCCCGACAGCGGTGGGCGGCTCCCGCAGCACCAGAAATGGATCGGCGGGCCACGGCGCGGCGGTCAGTTCGGCGCGCTGGTCTGGCGCGGGTTCTGTGGCTGCGGCCGGCGCCGCGACCGTTTCGTTCTCAGCCGTCGTTGGCGCGGCGCAGGCCATGGCGGGCCCGGTCGTGCCGATCACTCGCGGGAGGACCAGCCAGCCGCCCAGGCCAGCGATCACCCCGCCCATAATCAGTCTGCGCAGGCCGTCACGGTTCATCGGCGTTCTCCGCCAACCCGGCCGCGTCCGCCACTGATTTGGCGAGCGCTGGGTCGGGAACGAACGCCACCTCGAGTTCCAGCCCCAGCCGCAAACCGGTTTCGCCGCGCCCCCAGGTCAGATGCCTGACGCGCGCCGGCAGGTCGAGCGTTGCCAGCCCATCCAAACAAGTCGTGAGCGCCGCGTAATCGCCGGCGCAGCCCACGGTCACGCGTTCACACGCCAGGAGATTCCCGCGGTTAGCGGCACAGTACACCGCCGGCTCCGCCAGCGTCAGCAGCTCGAGCACCACGTGCTCGGTCTGAAAAACGGCGGCCAGCCGATCGAAGACCCGGTCGCGGTCGCGGTGCGGCAGCCACCGGGCCCGCTGAATATCGGTGTCCAGCGCCTGTTGCAGGCGTTCCAGCTCCTGCTGTAGCCGGCACCCTTCCTGGGCGGTCGTCTCAATCGTGCTGGATTGCCTGGTGACCGCGTGGTTCAGCCGCGTGACCGCCACCCGCTCGGGCACCCAACTGAACAGCAGCCGCCCCAGGGCTGCGCCGGGTGCTACCACGAGCAGCAGCACGATCAACACGGTTCGGGGTGTTAACCAGGCACGCACGATCCGAGCCTCACTTCAATTGCGCTTGCACAGCGATGAACGCCGGCGTGGATTGTCCGCTGCCACTCACTTCGACGACCTTCGCGCCGACCACGAACGGAGCAGTACCCAACTCGCGCGCCCATTGCGCGGCGACGACGCTGGCCGGCACGTCGGCCTGATAGGTGCCGCGCAGGTCCAGCGTGGGTGGCTGGGTTTGCCCTCCAAGTTGTACATCCAGCAGCTCGAAGTGCTCGGGCAGTTCGCGAAAAACGTATTTCAAGGTCCCCGCGACCGGAACCACCGGCGGCAGTACGTTGGTGAGCGCTGTACGCCGTCGCAGCTCGCTGCTGAGCTGCTCGCAACGCCGTGCGATTTCCGCGCGCTGTTGCTCGACCTGGCCCACCTGGGCGTCGAGTAACGCCGCGAGCGGATGAAGTTCCGCCCGCCGCGCTGCCGCTTGCCGCGGACCCGCGGAGTCTGCAAAGATCACGAACAGCGCGCACAGGCCCGCCGCCAAGGCCGGCCAGGTAAGGCGGTCATTGAAGCGATCCTCTGGCGGACGGAGATCGAGGGCAACGCGCGGCTGGCCTTGCCCGGCGAGGCCGGCGAGAAAATGCGCCTCGGCCTGTTCCGCAGGCAGCGCCACGCCGGCGAGCTGCAAATCGTCAGCCAGAAATTCGGCCAGACCCGGCACAAGCGGCGCTCCGGCCACGGAGACCGCGACGTCACTGGCCCGAACCTGGCTGTGAGCCAGAGTCTGCTCCACCTCGTGCCGCAGTCGCTGCAGCACGGGATTCAGCGTTGGCCAGAGCTGCGCGGCGTAAACGCCGGGACGAATCTCATCCTCGCGCCCAAACGGAACGCCGACGGCGCGGCATGTTTCTTCGGCCTCGGCCGCAGTCAGCGTCACCGCGCCGTTCTCCGTGAGAATGGGACGTTGGCAGGCAACCACAAAGTCACGCCGGCCGAGTAACACGTCTCGGCAACTCACCAGGCGCCCGGCAGTGAAGAGCTGAATGCTCGTCGTGCGTTCGGTCAGCAAGAGCTGGACCGCTCGGTCGCAGTCTGGTGGCGGCGGCACCAGGCCGGCTAAGGCCGAAACCTGCCCGACACGCAGACCCGCGCGCCGGCAGGCGCGCAGCAGTCCCCGCGACAACGTGGCATCAACCACGGCCGCGAGCAGTTCCTTGCCGGGTTGTTTGCTGACCTTGGGGTACGCGTGGACGGCCAGACACAGGTCGCTGCCGGGTACGTACCGTGCCAGCCGCGTACGAATCGCACGCCTTTCGTCGCGGCCGCGCAGCGGCGGGAGTTGCACGGGCTCGACGACCATCCCGGCTCCGAGGAACGCCGCATGGACGCGCGCTCCACGCAACCCTTGCGCGGCCACAAGCTGTTCCAATTCCGCCAACCGCCCGTGTTGCCGGAGCGCCCCGGCGTCGAACTCCAGACACTGCTGCGTTTGGAGTGTGGCGCACGGCCCGGCCCCACGCACGACGAGCACCGTCGCGCTGCTGGCGTCGCAGACGACGCCCACCCACGTCTCTGAGAGGTTCATTTGGGTCATCAAGCGTTCTCGCGCCTTCAGAACACGAAGCGCCAGCGAGTGCGTCCGCCGGAAAGCCCGGGATGTGCACCCGTGGTCGGGGTTACATCGTCCGAAGTCCCGCCGTCATTCAGTATCCGGTACGTTTGCGCCCGGCAGGCCCTTGACGCACCCGGGGCGTGTCAAGGGCAGGTCGCAACCGGCAGGGGCTGCCGGATCCAACGCAACGGCGGTTCCCACGGCTGGGGCCAGATAAAGCGGGCCGCCGGGAACAGCCGATAACCCCGAGTGGAGTCCAGCCTCGGCTGCGCATGCCGCGCAGGCTGGTTCGCGCTCTGTCAACAACAGGAGCTACCGTGTCGCTCAGTCACCGACTGTTCGCGTGGACGGTTTTCCTGACCTTGAGCCCTGGGATCGTGCGCGCCCAGGCTCAACCCCCAACGGCGCCGCTGCCATTCCCGTTGCCCGCCGGAAACGCGGCGCAGCCGGCGGGCCCGCCGCCCAGCGAGCAGGTACGGGACATCAGCGTCAACAACCTCGGCCTAATTGACCTGCACTTCCGCGACGTGCCGCTCGGGGACGCGATGCGGCTGCTCAGTCAGCGGACCCAGCGCAACGTCACCGTCACCGAGAGCGTCAACGCGCGTGTCACCGCGGACCTCTATCAGGTGACCTACGAGGACGCGCTCGACGCGCTGCTCACGCCTGGCGGCTTCACGTGGTTCCCGCGCGGCAAGTTCATCTACGTCTGCCGCCCGGAGGAGCGCGACGCGATCCTGAACGCCGGACGCGCCCCAGAAACGCGTGTCTTCGAGTTGAAATTCATCGCGGCGGCCGACGTCGTCCCGATTGTGACGAAACTGCTGACCGCACAGGGCGTCATCACGAGCACCGCCGCCCCGAAGGTCGAGGGCGTCGCGACCAAAACCGAGGACTTCGACCGCGCCATGAACCAGGGGCTCGGTGGCAAAAGCCGGGCCGTGGCCGATTTCGTTGTGGTGCGCGATTTCCCCGAAGTGCTCGACGAGGTCGCCACGGTCATCGCCCGACTCGACACCCGCCCACGCCAAGTGCTCATCGAGGCCGTGATCCTGCGTGCCCGTCTGACCGAGAACAACGCGCTGGGCGTCGATTTCAACGCCCTCGGCGGCGTCGATTTCCGGGTGCTCGGCTCCACCAGCGTCGCCGGCCTCAATCTGACACCCGGTCTCGTCCCGCCGAACGAGTTCGACAGCTCGCTCGGCGCGCTTCAGACGGCCTTCACGGGTGCGGTACCCCCCGGCGGCCTCAGCTTGGGCATCATCACCAACAATGTCGCTACGTTCATCCGCGCGCTTGAAGAGGTGGTTGACCTGACCATCGTCGCCAATCCGAAGGTGCTCACCGTGCACGGCCAGCCCGGGCGCGTCATCGTCGGCCGCAAGGATGGCTATCTGACCACGACTGTGACGCAGACGGCGGCGGTCCAGAGTGTCGAATTCATCGAGAGCGGTACGCAAATCCTCTTCCGCCCGTTTGTCGGCGACGATGGCTATATCCGCATGGACATCCACCCCGAGGACAGCGACGGCGGTCTGACCCCCGCCAATCTGCCGTTCAAGACGACCACCGAGGTAACCGCCAACGTCGTCGTCAAGGACGGCCGCACGCTCGTCATCGGCGGGCTCTTCCGCGACGTCGCCTCGTCACGGCACAACCTGCTGCCGTATCTCGGCCACATCCCGCTGTTGGGCCTGCTCGTCAGCGGCAAGAGCGACAATGCGGTGCGCGAAGAGGTCATCGTTCTGCTCACGCCACACATCATCGACGGCGACGACGCGAGTGGCAGCGCGGCGCGGGCGAAAGACGAAGTCGAGCGCTGGCGCGTGCTCGCTCACCGCGGGCTGCTGCCCTGGGGCCGCGAGCGGCTCGCGCAGGCC
>JAGVEP010000440.1 GCA_020058145.1 Phycisphaerae bacterium
GCGACGGAGCGACGGAGGGGCCGCTTGCCGAGCGGGGGCGCTGGCGGGCGTTTTGATCATGCTCGTGGTGGGTTGCGAGCAGCAAGTGACTCCAGCCACGACGCAGCCCGCCGACACAACCGGGTCCGCGGCCGACCCGATCCTCATCGGCCATTTCGCGTCGATGACCGGCTCCGAAGCCACCTGGGGCGTTTCGACCGACGCCGGCGTGCGCCTGGCCGTCAAAGAAGCGAACGCCAAGGGCGGTGTGCGCGGCCGGCTGGTGAAGGTCATCACTTACGACAACCAGGGCAAGCAGCAGGAGTCCGCGACCGCGGTCACACGCCTGATCACGCAGGACAAGGTGGCGGCGGTCGTCGGCGAAGTGGCTTCGTCGCGCTCGATCGCGGGCGGACAGGTCGCCCAGCGGTTCAGCGTGCCGATGATCTCGCCGTCGTCGACCAACCCACGCGTGACCGACATCGGCGACATGATCTTCCGCGTGTGCTACATCGACCCGTTCCAGGGCTACGTGTGCGCGAAGTTCGCCCGCGGCGAGCCGCTGAAGGCCCAGAAAATGGCGACGCTTTTCAACCGCTCGCAAATCTACTCCACCGGCCTGAACGACACCTTTAAGAAGCACTTCGCCGAGATGGGCGGCACCATTACGACCGAGCAGGCGTACTCCGACGGCGACACCGATTTTTCCGCGCAGCTTTCCAACATCCGCGAGACGCAGCCGGACGCGATCTTCGTCCCCGGCTATTACACCGAGGTCGTGAACATCGCCGTCCAGGCTCGCCGGCTGGGTCTCACGACCCCGCTGCTCGGCGGCGACGGCTGGGACGCGGAGGACCTGAAAAACGCCGGCCCGGCGCTCGATGGGTCGTTCTACTGCAACCACTACTCGCACGAGGAGGAGCGGCCCGTGGTGCAGGAATTCGTCAAACGCTACCAGGCCGAGTACCGCCGCATTCCGGATGGCATGGCGGCGACCGGCTACGACGCGGCGGCGCTGGCGATCGACGCGATGAAGCGTTCGCCGTCGCTGGCGGGAAAAGACCTGGCCAAGGTCCTGGCGGAAACGAAGGACTTCCTCGGCGTCACCGGCACGATCACGATGGACCCGCAGCGGAACGCCCGCAAGCCGGCGGTGATGCTACGGATGGAGGGGGGGAAGCCGCATTATGTGACGACGATTTATCCGGCGGAGAATTGAGGATCGCGGCCCCGCGATGGTGAGGGCGTGGGGGTCGGCCCCGTTTCCCCGGGTTGCGCTGCGCTGCGCCCGGGGCTACGGTCCGGCGCCCCCTGTGGGGGCTGAGGCGGCTGAACCCCGTAGGGGTGCTGGAATGTTGCCCCGGGTGGAGCGCAGCGGAACCCGGGGATAGCATGGTCCCAACAAATTGAACCCCGTAGGGGTGACGGATTTCGGCCCCGAGGTGGAGCGCGGCGCAACCCCGGGGTGACAGACGCGAGGTACGCCGGTGGCCCATTCCTACACGAACCTGCTCTATCACATCGTCTTCTCAACCAAGGACCGCCGGCCGTTGATCGAGCCCGCCATCGCAGGGCGGCTGTACGCGTATCTCGGGGGCGGGATTCGCGCGGAGGGCGGCACGGCCATCGCCATCAATGGCACCGCGGACCACGTTCACATTCTGGCGCGGTTGCGGCAGGACAAGACCGTGTCAGATGTGCTGCGAGGAATCAAGGCGAATTCGTCGAAGTGGGTCAAGGACACGTTCGCAGCGCAGCAGGGGTTCGCGTGGCAGAGTGGGTACGGGGCGTTTACCGTGAGCGAATCGCAGGTTCAGCGGGTGGGCGCGTACATAGGGGACCAGGAGGCGCATCATCGCCGACAGACATTTGAGGAGGAGTTTGTGGCATTTTTGAAGGCGCATGGCATCGCGTTTGATCCGAAATATGTTTGGACGTAGGCGTTTCCGTCGCCCCCGTTGGGGGCTTGGGCGTGGGGGCGGGTTGCGGTGTCCCCGGGTTGCGCTGCGCTCCACCCGGGGCTAACCTCCGGCGCCCCCGTTGGGGGCTCGGGAGTTGGACGTGGGCTCCGTTTTCCCCGGGTTGCGCTGCGCTCCACCCGGGGCTGCGATCTGGCGCCCCCTGCGGGGGCTGGGGCGGGGGCTTGGCGCCTTGGCGGTTTGCCCGTCTTATGTGCCCGTGACAAAGCTGGTCCAGACGCTCTTGGACGGTCTGGCTGTCGGCGGCCTGTATGCGCTCATCGCGCTGGGCTACACGATGGTCTACGGCATCCTCAAGTTCATCAATTTCGCGCACAGCGACATCTTCGTGCTCGGGGCGTGGATTTCATGGGTCTTCGCGGTCCGCGTGCTCGGCGTGCCCGATAGTGCCGGCGCGACCGCGCCCGGCTGGACCGGGCCACTGGTATTCCTCGTCGCGATGACGGCCTGCGGGACCGCCGGCTTCCTCATCGAACGCTTCGCGTACAAACCGCTGCGCAACGCCCCACGGCTGAACGTGCTGATCACCGCCATTGGCGTCTCGCTGCTGCTCCAGAACACCGGGCAACTCCGCGTGTTTTTCGGCCCGTATCCCAAAAGCATGCCGCTGCTCGTGCCGGACGTGACGCTGGGCTATCTCGCCGGCGTGCGGGTGCCGCTGGTGGACGTGATTGTGCTGGGGACGGTCGTGGTGCTCATGCTGGGCCTCGAAGGCTTGATCTTCCGGACGAAGCTGGGGCGCGGGATGCGGGCGGTGTCGTTCAATACGAGCCTGGCGGCCCTCATGGGCGTGAACGTCAGCGCCGTGATCTCGTTTACGTTCGTGCTGGGCTCCGCGCTCGCCGCCGCCGCCGGGTTTCTGTTCGTGATGAAGTACCCGGCCGGGCTCAAGCAGCCGGCGGATACGTCGTGGATGATGCTCGGCCTCAAGGCGTTCGTGGCCGCGGTGGTCGGCGGGATCGGCAACGTCCGCGGGGCGATGCTGGGCGGCATGCTGATCGGCCTGCTCGAATTCTTCGGCGTGGCGTATTTCGAGCCGCTGTATCGCGATGTTTACGTGTTCTCGCTGCTGATCCTGGTGCTGCTGTTCCGGCCGACGGGGCTGCTCGGTCGGGCCACCGTGGAGAAAGTTTGATTACGCGGAAAGGAAAACACAGGCGGGATGGTGGGCAGTGCCCACCCTACACGATCGACGGTGGGCGATGAGATTGGGCGTGGGTACACTCCTGAGAAACCTCGCGCCGCTGGTGGTCGGCGTGGCGCTGGCGTCGATCCTGCACTTCTGGATTCAGCCGGCGTCGGGTGCGTTCGCCACGAAAGTGTTGGTGGATATCGGGATCAACGTGATTCTGGCGGTGTCGCTCACCCTCGTGAACGGCTTCACCGGCCAGTTTTCAATCGGGCACGCGGGCTTCATGTGCGTCGGCGGGTACGTGGCGGCGGCGGTCACGTACTACGGCTCCCACCGCCTCTATGGCGACGCGTTTCTCCACGGCGGGGTGCTAAGCTGGACCGCAGGCCAAGGCGGCGTCGCGGGGCCGCTGCTGGCCGGCGGGGATTTGCTGTTCGTAGTGGCGTGTTTGCTCGGCGGGCTGGCCGCGGCGGTCGCGGGCTATGTCGTCGGGCTGCCGTCGCTGCGGCTGCGCGGCGATTACCTCGCGATCGTCACGCTGGGCTTCGGCGAGATCGTCCGCGTGCTGTTCCAGAGCACGCAGCCGCAGCTTTTTCTAGCGGGCGAGATTCAGAGCCAGTCGACGTGGCGGCTGGGGACGATGCTGGGGGGGGCGCTCGGGTTCACGAGCGTGCCATTTTATAGCACGTTGTTCTGGGTCTACGCCTTCGTGGCGCTGACGCTGCTGGCGACGTACCGCATCAAGCAATCGGGTTATGGGCGGGCGTTCCTGTCGATTCGCGAGGACGAGGTTGCGGCCGAGGCGATGGGCGTACACACGACGCGGCTGAAGGTGCGGGCGTTCGTGCTGTCGTCGTTCTTCGCCGGGCTGGCGGGGGCGTTGTTCGCCCACTCGATCGGGTCGATTAACGCGGGCGAGTTGGGCTTTCAGAAGTCGTTCGACGTGATCATCATGGTCGTGCTCGGCGGGATGGGGTCGATTTCCGGCTCGACGCTCGCCGCGATCATTCTGACGATATTGCCCGAAGTGCTGCGGACTGCGACGGAGCACGTGAATCGATACTTGCCGGAAAGTTACGCGCTGCCGGACCTGCGCATGATCATCTACTCGCTGGCGTTGATCGTGATGATGATCGTCCGGCCGCAGGGTTTGTTCGGATTGCACGAGATTTGGGATTTTCGGAAGAAGGCACGAAGGCACGAAGGCACGTAGGCACGAAGGGAGACTCTGCGGCCGATGGATGCGCTCTTGGAAATCCGCGACCTCTCCATCGCCTTCGGCGGGCTGAAGGCGGTGCAGGATTTCAGCTTGACGCTGGCGCGTGGCGACCTCCAGGGGCTCATCGGCCCAAACGGTGCCGGCAAGACGACGGTGTTCAACCTGGTTACCGGCGTTTATCGCCCGCAGGTGGGCACGGTGCGGCTTGGTAGCCGCGTGCTCAACGGCCTGCGTCCGCACCAGATTGCCGCCGCCGGCGTGGCGCGCACGTTTCAGGCCAGCCGATTGTTCGCCGACCTGACCGTGCGCGACAACGTGCGCATCGGGTGCCAACTCCGCGCGACGCACGGACTATGGGCGACGGTGTGGCGGACCACCCGACATGTGGCGGACGAAGCGCGGATTCGCGACCGCTGTGAGCAGCTTCTGGCGACATTTGGCCTGACGAAACGGCGTGGCGAGCTCGCCCGCAACCTGCCGTATGGCGATCAGCGGCGGCTTGAAATGGCGCGGGCCCTGGCAACTGACCCGCAAGTACTGCTGCTCGATGAGCCGGCGGCCGGGATGAATCCGCCGGAGAAGCTCGCGTTGCGTGAGTTGATTCGCTCGGTCCGCAGGCAGTTTGACGTAACCATCCTGCTCATCGAGCACGATATGGGCGTCGTCATGGACATCTGTGAGCGAATTACGGTCCTCGATTATGGCGTCACGATCGCCGTGGGGACGCCGCAGGAGGTGCAGCGCGATGCGCGGGTGATTGCGGCGTATTTGGGGACGCCGGAGACGGAGGCACGATAGGATAGGTAGCGGCCGACCCGCGTGTCGGCCGGCGGAGAGGCGACGGCTTCCTGGTTCCCTACGGCCGACA
>JAGVEP010000069.1 GCA_020058145.1 Phycisphaerae bacterium
CCCGGGCAGCGCGCTCCGCGGGGTGGGCGAGGTAGTAGCGAATTTTGTTTTTCAACTCGGGGATCGAGCCAAAGGTATCGAGTTCCGTCGCCGGGTCGAACGCCACCGCCAGCGGGTAGGCTTCGGGGACGCGACCAACCAGCACGAAACCCCCGGCGGCGGTGGAGTCGTACAGCCGCGGGTGATGTACGGACCAGACGTGCAAGTACAGACTGATGCGGGCGCGGTGAATGGCCGCGCGCAGCTCCGGCCCGTTCTCAATCGGCGGTCGCGCAAACCGCGTAACCGCAGGGACCATTTCCCAATTGCGCCCGTAGACCCGCAGGTCGAAGTCCGTCAGAGCGGTCACGTACATCTCGCGCAGGAGCTCGTGGGCGATGCGGTAGCGGAAGTAGTACTTCACCTCGCGCCAACGCCGCGCCTCCATCGCGCTGGCCAGGCCCATTTCGGCCATCGTGCGCGGCAAAAATTCGTCCAGATCGGGAATAATGAACGGCTCGGTCGCGTCGCGCGTGAGCACCCACTCCCGCAGCCGCTCCCGGGCGTGCAACAGAATCTGCTGGCTCCCCGCATCGATGTTGTCGAAGCCGATCAGTTTCCGGTATTGCTCGAAGGGAAAGTAGTTGCCCACGAAAAGCACGTCGCAGTCCGGCTCCGGCGGCGTTTCGGCCGGGTGGTACAGCCGCAGGTTTGTGCCGGAGCTGATGTGCGTGACGTGTGCGGCTGGAACGCCGCTCGCGGCGGCCTCGTCTTTCCAGTCCTGAAACATGATCAGCAAACGGTCGTGGGGTTGGCGGTCGCGGGCGTACGCGGGCGACGGCGCCAGGCAGTAATCCTGGTCCCACGAAATCACCGGCAGTCCGCGCGGCAGCGGCGTCAACGTCGTGCGGCCGTGACCGTTGAGAAAGACCGCGTCGGGATCAAAGGCCTCGATCTTTCGCAGAATTTCGTAGCCCAGGGCGGGCGTCGAGCTGTACAGAAAATAGCGCGCGTCCACTCCGTTGGCCGTCAGGGCGTCGGCAATGTCGCGGGCGCAATACCGCATGTAGCAGGACGCGAGACCCGCGACCGCGAGGACGCGCAGCGGGCGCTGGCCGGCGCGAAGTACGTCCCCCGGCGGGGGTCGGCCGGCATAGCGTTGTTCCAGATGTTCCAACACCTGCTCTTGGTAGCTCCCGATTGCTGCGACCAGCTCGGTGCTGCACTGTTCCGCGAGTGCGGTTGCCGGTCCGTCCGGCACGACGCCTTGCCCGAGCGGCCAAGGCCAGTCGCGTGGCGGATTGGCTTCGCAGAATTGCTGTAGGTGGCGCGCCTGGCTGAGGGGCAGCATGAGCCAGGGTTGCCAGCGGTCGTCGGCCAGGCAGGTGGGAAAGTCGAGGTCAGAGAGGAACTGCAAAAGCTGCGCCGGTGCGTGGAACATCTGCACGAGCCGCCGGTGTGCGGGCAGGCGCCGCAACCGCCGCAGAACAAATCGACCGTTGGGGGCGTAGAGCACGTAATCCGTGCGCCCCGCGCGGAATTCGACCGGCGCAGGGGTTACCGGCGTTGGTGGCATTAGCCGCCCCGCAGTCTGGAGGTGTCGGTGGAGGTCGAACAGCAGCGCGGGGTGACGCTGAGCGAGTGCCGCCACGTTGGCATCGGTGCTGCGGGTGGTTTCCACTGAACGTTACCGGACGCGGTGATGGTCGATATCCGGTATCCCCTATCGGATAATTGACGCCGACGCGTGGAGCGGCGGCTGCGTCGTGAGCACGATACCGTGAATCAGGGAATGCCGAGCAGGTGGATGAGCCGCGCGCGGGTGCTGTTCAGGCGGCCGATCTCGCGACGAACCGGGGTGGCGCGGGCGAGGTGCTGGCCGGCAGCGCTGGCGAGAGCCTGGAGGTCGAGATCTGCACAGCGGCGGCGGACTTCGGCAACCAATTCGGGCGGCCAAGGGTCGCCCTCGCCCACGCGGGCGTCGAGCGGCCAGCGGCCAACGGCTTCGAGGAGCGGGGCCAGGCCGCGAAACAACGACAGCGAGGCAAACCGGCGTTCGGCGTCGGTCCCGTCCTCCGCGGCCCGCAGCAGGTCCACGACGCCACGCGTGTCGCCTAATTCCAGCCAGGCGGCGGCGCGCCCGACCGGATCCCAACCCTCGTCGACGAGCCGCAACCGGTCGCCCACTTGTTGGAACCGGCCGATATCGAGCCGCGCTGCGGCCAGCCAGGCGGCCTGCCGCACGAACGGACCGGCGTCGCTTTCGACGAGGCGCACCGCAATACCGAAATGCTGCGCGGTCCCCACCTGGCCGAGCGCGTAAATATAGCTCTCGCGTACGCCTGCGTCCGGCTCGCGGTTGTTCGTGAGGCTATCGACGATGACGTTCAGAGCCTGCGGGGCCTCGCCGCGCGCTGCGCACCAGGCGCCGCGCTTGCGTGCTTCGGGATCGTGTGAATCCAGCAACCTCCGGGCGTCGCGGTCGTCACGCTCGCGAAACGCGGGCCAAGAGAGCCAGGCGCTTGCGAATGTGAGAACGGTCAGGCCACCAAGCAGCCAGGCAGCACGGTGTCTTGCGGCGGGCCGTGGATTCGCCGGGGTCGAGTTCATACTTATGTCGAAAAGCGTTGCCAGGCGTTACGGCCGCGGCACGGCGGTGCGCGTCGCGGTCACCTGCGCGGTCATGGTTCCACTCTTGAAGCCACTCACGGAGTTGGTGGACGCGGTCTTGGTCAGTTCGATCGCCAGAGCCAGGTTTGTGCCGTGTACGAAGCTGCTCAGGTCACTCGCGGTAAACGTATGAGTGCCCGAATCGCCGAACGGACCGAAGGTCTTGGCGACCGGCGAGCCGAACACGGTCTGCGACAGTTCGATCGTGACCTGGTGCTGCTCGTCGGGGTTGGACCAAAGCAGCGTGAAGCCGGAGAGCGAAACCGTGCCGTTGTCGGTCGGCGCGGTGACCTCAAAATCCGTTGGGCCGTCGAGCACCGTGCTCTGAACGCCGATGGTCGGCTCGTGGACGCGCAGCGTGTACTGCGCCGCGGGGGCCACCAGCGCGGTGTAGCGGCCGGTGCTGTTGGGGCCGGCCAAAGCCACGTCGTTGACCTCGACCGCCTGGTCGCCGCGCAGTGTGACCGTGCGATTGCGACTGTCTTTGATGGTCGCACTCACGCTGGCGTTGGGGTCGCCGACCGGGTGCGTGATCGTGATCGCCGCGACAGCCTGGTCGAGCGTGGTCTGCGTTGTGCCGGATCCGCCGTCATCGCCACCAGGATCGATGGTGATTGAGCAACTGCCGCCCATCGTCAGGACGAGCAGGGTGAGCGCTAAAAGCGTGCGTTTGAGCATGGCTGGGTCTCCTGTGCGGCACCGGCCAGCGGCCGGAGGTCTAGGGCGTCACCGTGAGCGTGAACTCCCGTTCCGACTGCGACGCCGGCGAGTCACTGTCGGACACGCGCAGCTTGAACGTCTGAGTCGTCGCGCCCGTCGCGGGCGTACCGGAAATCACGCCGGTCGTCGCGTCCAATTGCAGCCCCGCCGGGAGCTGTCCGGAACTGACCGCCCAGGCGTACGGCGGCAGGCCGCCGGCGGCGGTGAGCGCCTCGTCGTAGGCGGTTCCCGCGGCGGCTGGGTCGAGGGTCGTCGTCACGACGCTGACCGGCACGACAATCTTGTATTCGCGCGCGTCGGTCGACGCCGGCGAGTCGTCGTCGGTCACCGTCACCGCAAACGTCTGCGTCGTCGCCCGCTGCCCCGGCGTGCCGGAAATCACGCCCGTGCTGCGGTTCAACCGCAACTGACCGCTGTCCAACGAGCTACCGGGCAGCACGCCGGTGGTGACCGCCCAGGTGTACGGCTCCAGGCCGCCGTCGGCCTCCACTCGGACGCTGTATTTCTGACCGATAGGCGCGTCGGCGAGCGGCGGCGCGGTCGTGATGGCGACGCCGACGGGACTGATGACCAGCGTGGCGGTGGCGGTCACGGTTTGTTGCGGACTGCCGCTGTCGGCGACCGTCAACTCAACGCGCAGGCCGGAATGCTGCGCCTGGGGCGTGCCGACGACGCAATAGCTGTTGGGGTCGAAATCCAGCCCGGCCGGCAGACCGACGATTCCGAGCGTATACGGCCGCACGCCGCCCGTGATCATCGCGGGCGTGGACGCATAGGGTTCATTGACCCGCGCGTGCTCGAGCTTGAACGTCACGGCGAGCTTCTCGATGACGACGAGCGCATATGTCTTGGACGCCGACCGCGCGAAGAGGCTCGTTTCCGTCGCGCGGACCGTGAAGCCGAATGTGCCGGCCGCGGTCGGGCGACCGGAAATCACGCCCGAGTCTTCGGCCAGCGAGAGGCCGGGCGGCAGCACCCCTTCGCCGACTTGCCACCGGAAATCTCCCCCCTTCACGTCCGTGTTTAGCTCTACGCGGTAAGACGTTCCCCAGATCGTGTTCGCCAGCGTGTCGGGCGTGATGGTGATGGATTGGTCACCTGTGATGTGCAACGTGCAGGCCGGAACGAGCGTGCCGAGCGTGCCAAGTATCGTGGCCACAAGGTACTTATGTGCCATCAACGGGCCTCCTCAGTCTCCGCCAGGCCCCGTGGACCGCTGCACCGCGCGCGACCCTCTCCACGACCTCAGACACCACCCAGTCGGCGGAGTTTGGCCACGCCACAATATATTATGCCGGGATCGGCACGGTTCCCAGGAGTCCGTGGCGGGCAGCGCCCGCCCTACGGCGGCGTGGCTTCGAACTTGAGCCCCGGCAGCGGGTCGCCGTCCGGCGTCAGCACCGCGCAGGAAAACGCCCAGTCGCCGCCCGCTTGCACGATCTTCAGCAAGAGCGGATTCCACCCCGCGCGGAGCGTAACGGCAATTTTGTCTTCCAGCGGCTTGTGTGCGCGGATCGCATTGAACTCGTGTACGAGCTGTCCGTTGAACCAGACGCGCACGCCGTCGTCACTGCCGATCGCCAGCCGCGCCTCCTGCTGCGTTTCTGACCATACGGCGGCGTGGACGTAGACGCAGCGATTACTCCCGGTGTCGAGCTTGGTGAGGTCAAACGTCCACGGCTCGCGGGGCGTGGTGATTTTGAGTGGCTGCCACGCCAGTTTCTCGCGGCCCAGCAGCTCGGGCGGGTAGGCAAACGC
Organism: Phycisphaerae bacterium; assembly: GCA_020058145.1. Lineage (GTDB taxonomy): Bacteria > Planctomycetota > Phycisphaerae > UBA1845 > Fen-1342 > JAGVEP01. Next base: position 5,128 of record JAGVEP010000069.1, read on the forward strand.
AAAGACCTCGCCGAATTCCTTGCCTTCCTCCGAAAATGGACCGGCGTAGACCCACGTCATCACGGCGCTTTCCGCCTCGCGGATGTGGGCGAGCACGCGCTCGGCACGCTGGCGATTGTCCGTGTCCTGCGTCGTGTCGAGGATGCGCTGCGCAATCGCGCGCGCGGGTTCGCGGTGCTGCGGACCGACCAGGTACGCGATCCGCGCCGCGCTGACCTCGGCCTCGGCCCGCAGTTCTTCCTGGTCCAGGTACGCCGCGGCGTAATTCAGTGCTTCAAGACAACCCACCTCCGCCAGCCCGGACAGGACCGCCTTTTTCTCCTCCGGACGTTCCGCCAGCGACATGGCGGTCTTGAACAACTCGAACGTCGCCAGCGGCTCACGCTCGTTCGGCAAGCCGAGCATGCGGATGTATGCCTGCAAGGCGAGTACGCGGTGTGCCTTGCCGTCGGCGTGCTGCGCAATGTCCAGTACGTCGTTCAGCGCGTCGGCGGTGGGCCAACCGGCCAAAGCCCGGACGGTGGCGTCAAGGAGGCCGGCGTC
>JAGVEP010000064.1 GCA_020058145.1 Phycisphaerae bacterium
GCGCCAGCGCCGCGCCGACCGCGCCGCCGCGCGGCACGAGCCAGAGCGCCAGGGCGACGTTGCTGATCACCAATATCAGCCCCGAGCAGACGTTGGCACGAACCCGGTTCGTAACCAGCAGGATTTGCGCGGCCGGAGCACTTACCGCGAACGGCACCGCGCTGGCGAACAACACGACGCTGGGCCAGTACGAATCCGCGTACTGGCCTGGAAACAGCAACCCCAGCAGGTGCGGCCCCAGTACGAGCCAGATGAGCCCGAGGCCCAACACCACGGCCGCTCCCTTGATGCTCAGCTCCAGCATGCGGCGCCGCAGATGTTCGGGATCCGCGAGGCGTGCGGACAGATACGGGAACGCGCTCTGCAGCAGCGCTCCCGGCAGGAGGCGCGCGGCGTTCAAGATCAACAGCGCGATCGCGAACAGGCCGACCACTTCATCTGATCCCGAGATCTTCCGCAGCACGATGACGGTGATCGCAGCGTTCCCGGTGCCCAAGGCGTTGGCGACAATACTCAGGACACCGAAGCTCAGCAAACGGCGCAACTCGCGCAGCGTCGGTGCAAACCAGTGTAGCTGGTCGCGCGTCACCCAAATCAGGATGGCGAGGTTGGTGGCCGGCGCCAGCGTCACCACGGTGAAAAACCCCTTAAGCTTGAATAGCCAGGTGGCACCGACAAGCAGCAGCAGACTCAACACCTGGGTAACTGAACTCCAGCCGGCCGCACGCTTGATCTCCTTACGTGCTTGCATGAAGACGATCGGCACGCGGGCCAGTGCCGCCAGCGGCAGGTAGGGCACGACCATCAGCATGAATGTCCGCACGGCCTCTTCTTCGCTGACTGGGCCGACCAAAACGACTGTCATGTAGATGAGGGCACCCAGCGATGACAGCAGCGTGCTCCAGAACAGCCCAGCGCAGTAGAGCTCTCTGCGCCGCTCGTCTGTCACCGGTTCCGCCGCGAACTTCAGTACCGCCGTGGTTATGCCGAGGTCGATGACGATTGCGACAAAGTCGGCAATCTGCATCACGTAGGTCATCTGACCCATCTCGCCGACGGGCAGGAGACGGGCCAGGAGAATGCGCCGCAGGATGCCGATCCCCTGAGTCAGCACCAAAGCGCTCAGCATGTGCGGTACGCCGGTAGACACCAACCTCGCGCTATCCGTGCGCAGCATGTGGAGCAACCGTCGCCCTAAGGAAGGCGGCTGTCCAGCAACGGCCGGTCCGGAGACGGGAGGAATGCCGCCTTCACCACTCATGCCAGCACTTCGCGATCAACTGCAAGGTGTTCTGCCGGAAGATTTCCTCGCTGCCCTCTGCGGCCACGAGCGCCACACCGGCGTCGGCCAGACGCTCCCGCAGGCCGGGTTCGGTAATCAAGCGCCGGATGGCGGCCACGTAGTCCTCCACCCCACCGTCAACCGCGAATGCGGTCTGGCCGGGTTTGACAAACTGGGTGTAGCTTTCGAGATTGCGGACCACGGGGACGGCCCGGCAGTACAGCGCCTCGAGAATACTAACCGGAAAGGCATCGAACGGCACGCAGTTCACCGAGCAATGCGCCAGTTGCAACGCCGTGGCCATTTGCTCGGGAGTCAGCACCGGCGGCATGAGCGCGACGCGCTGCGCGAGTCCGTGCGCCGCCAGCCGCGCGAGCAGCTCCTGCTCGTAGTCCGGCTGACACATGCTGCCGCGCACCAGCATCAGGAAAACGTCGTGCCCTTCCTGTGCCAAGGCGATGAAGGCATCAACCGCGACATCTACGCGGTACATGCGATGCAGGTGCCGGTTGTGGATAATCACGAACTTGTCCGCAGGCACGCCCCACTCCCGGCGGGCCGCATCCAGCACCTCGGGCGGCCGCGGCGCGAACGTTTCCAGGCGAATGCCGCGCACAAAGACGCTCAACCGCTGGGGCGGCACTTCAAAATGCTCGCGATAGATGCGCCCGACCGCCGGGCTGGACGTGTGAATGTGGTCGAACTCGCGCAGCACGCGGATTTCCCGCCGCCGGATGCCGGGGAAGCGCGCCGCGTAGCCCCACAGGTGCGTCAGCAGCCCCGGCCGACGGTCGGGTGCCGGCCAACCCAGGCGTTTCAACAGGTAGTACGCCGCCATCCCGCCCGCAGTGATGGACTGGAAGTGCAGCACGCCGGGATGCTCGCGGCGGACGATTTCCAGCAGCCGTCCCGCGCGCCGCCCGCTCTGAAACAGCCGCCAGAGGTAGGGTCGCCAGCGCGTCGTGGTTTCGATCTCGACCGGCTTGAACTCGTGCGACTCGACGGCGGCCGGCAGCGCCGTGCGACCGCGGATGGCGAGCCGCTGCAGACCGTCCATCAGCGAGTAGCTCGCGTCGAAGGCCTCCTCCACGCCGGGCGCAGTCTTCGGCAACAAATCCGCGAGCACCACGCGATACCCGGCCGCGCGCAACATCTGGGCCGGGACGCGGACGTGTACGCTGTGGCTGCCGCCCACGACGAGCACGCAGCGCCGCTCCGAGGCCAGCCCCTCAGTCATAGCTGCGAAACCAGGCCTTTCCGGTGTCCAGTTCCTGGACGAAGTACTTCCACTTGCCGCGTGCGGTAGGCGGGATGTGGTCCACGTGCTCGATCCGCACTTCCACACCCGGCAAACGGTCGCGAATCAAGCGCCCGAGCTGGACCTCGTCCGCCGGACTCCAGTCGGGCGTCGTCACGAGCTTGAGCGTTACCTTACCCTTCTCTTTCTGATGCAACTGGTACTGCCGGATGTTGCGGTACAGATCGCCGTGCACGTTTATGGCCGTCACGTGCGTGAGGTGCCCGTCGGCGTGGACGATCATCTCCTGGTAATAGTGCCCCTTAACGTCCGTGATCAGCGGGAAGTTTCGCCGGCATTGGGGGCAGCCCGCACCCGCCCACGCGGTCCAGTCACCGCTGCGATAGCGGATCATGGGCACAACCGGATTGTAAAAATTCGTGCCGACCATCTGTCCCGACACGCCCGGCGCCGTGATCCGCTTCCCATCGTCGTCGAGCAGTTCCAAAAAACCATAGGCGGGGTGAACGTGGTAGGCGGTCGAGTATTCGCACTCGCCCGCGAGAACGGTCTGCTCCGCGTGCCCGTACCAACTGAACATCCGCGTCTTAAGCGTCTGCGCGATCAACTCGCGCTGTTCAGGCGGGAAATTCTCACTGCTGGCGAGCACCGCCTTCAGCGGCGGCAGATCCTGGATGCCCTGGCGCTTCACATAGAGTGCCAGCACCGCGGCCGCCGACGGATACGTGTGCAGGTACAGCGGGCGGAACCGGCGCAGCAGGTCCACCAGGGTCGCCAGGTGCTCGTCGCCCAGCATGAAGCTCCGAAAGCAGTAGGCGTTGAGGGGCGGCGCATAATAGTACGCCCGCACGCGGTCCGACCGCGGGTCCTCGCCGACCCGCAGAATGATCCGGCGATCACCGGCCCGATAGCCCACGCGCTTCCACATGTCCTGGATGAACGCCACCTCCGAATCCTGCGAGATGCGGCGGTGCAGACGAAAACGCGTCGGCCGGCCCATGGTGCCCCCCGTCGTCATGTAGAGCGTCTGCCGCTCCGGGATGCCGCGGGCCTGCAGAGCGTCGGAGTATTCCGCAAGCGTCTGATTGTCCATCGTGGGCAGCAGCACAAGCGCGTCGGTGCCGTCAATGTCCGCTGGCTTGACCCCGTGCTGTTTCCACACTTCCCGGTAGTACGGCACCCGTTCGTACGCGTACGCTACCAGCTCGCGAATCCTGCGGTTCTGATACTCGCGCCACTGTTCGTGTGTCCAGAACTCGCATTCCCGCAGAAACTTCAGCACGCGGCCCGTCTGCCGCCGCTGCCGCCACGGCGCTGGCACCCAGCTCTGCACGCGGTCCACGGCGCGCCGCACGCTATCCGGCAAGCGGTGATAGATTGATTGCCCCATGGACGTTCTGGCTCCTGTCACACACGGTTGACGCCGCGGCAAGCCGCATCGATCGTGAAACTCTGCTCCGTCGCCCGCACCGTGGCCTCAAACGACAAGGGCACGGGCCCTTTCCCGGCCAGGTAGTCCGCCAGCGCGACCAACTCCTCGAAATGCCCCTTGCTGTGTTTGCCGGCCGCGCTGCCGGCCGAACATCCCGCACCAAAACTGCGGAGGTAGTCGTCGATTACGAACGACTTCCCGTCCCACATCGCCTCCACTCGTTCCTTGCCGTTTTCTTTGCTCTTGCGGCCCAGAACCGAGTACGTGAGCGTACACAGCGAACCGTCGGCATAGCGCAGGGTCGCTACAAAGTTGTCCCCCGGCGGACCGCCCACGCCCGGCGGTGGAGCCGCAACATCCAGTTCCACATGCGGTACGTCGTCGCCCACCAGGTAGTTGAACACGTCCAGCATGTGGCACGCCTCCCCGATCACCCGGCCGCCGCCCGCCGGCGAATAAATCCAGCTTGTCGGCGGCGCCGGATCGGCGATGACGCGATAGTTGCTGATGACGGGGCCGTGGCGGCCGGTCAGGAGCTCCTTCAGCCGCACCGTGTGCGGGCTGAAACGCCGATTGAAACCGACCATGTAGTAACGGTCCGTGCTCGCCGCTGCCGCCGTCAGCTCCGCGAGCTGCGCCGCGCTCAACGCCGCCGGCTTCTCCGTGAACACGTGCTTGCCCGCGCGCAGCGCCGCACCCGCCAGCGGCCCGTGCGTATCGTGCTGCGTCGTAATCATCACCACTTGTACGTCGGGTTCCGCCAGAAGTTCGGCGGCGTCGTTACACGCCAGCTTCGCGCCGCACTGTCGGGCGACGTCTTGAGCGGTCGCGGTTTTCCGGTCGCACGTCGCGACGATCTGGTAGCGCTCCGCCAAGGCCGCCAGATTCGGCAAGTGCGTGCCCGTGCAGAAGCCGCCCAAACCAATGATCCCGAGCCCGAGCTTGCCACCGCGCGCCGCCGGCGCCGGCCACCGCACGCTCGTGGCCGACTTCTCCGGCGTCGGCGTATCGGCCAGGTCGTACTTCAGCACGATGGCGAGCGGCCGCTGCGCGCCGTCCGCCATCAGCGCCGCAAACGCCTGCTCCGCCTGCGCGAGCGGATACTCGGCGGCAATCAGGCGATCCAGCCGCAGCGTGCCGGCCGCGATCATCCCCAGAACCGCCTGCATGTTGCGATTTTCGGTCCAGCGCACGTAGGCGTAGGGGTAGTCCTGGCCGCCCTCCTCGTAGGCCGGATCATAACGGCCGGGCCCGTAGCTGCACGAGATCAAGAAGTCGATCTCGTGGCGGTAAAACGGCTCGCGCTCGAACTCCAGCGGTACCGCCCCGACGACCACGACCCGACCCTTGCGGCGTGTCATCTCAATCGCGCTCTGACAGATGCCGGGCACGCTCGTCGCGGCCGTCAGGATAGTCGCGTCGGCCCCCATCTGGCCCGTGCGCGTCAAAACCTCGTTGGTCGCCGTCTCCCCGGTCGCCGCGTAGCAGTTCGTAAACCCCAGTTCGCCCGCCTCCGCGACGCGTTGCGGGTTGGCATCGAAGCCCAGCGTGTGTACACCGCTGGCCGCCAGGAGCTGCAGCGAAATCTGGCCCAGCAGCCCGAGCCCGAGCACGACCGCCGTTTCGCCAAGCCGCAGCTCGGCCCGCCGCACGCCCTGCAACGCAATCGACGCCACCGTGGCCCCACTCGCCTGGCGCAGGTCACAGTCTGTCGGCAACTTCGCCACCAGATTGACCGGCACAGCCACAACTTCCGCGTGCGACGCGTACCCCATCCCGGCGCACGCAACGAGGTCACCCACGGCGAGCTGTTGCACGCCTGGCCCCAGCGCGATGATCCGCCCGGCGCAACTGTACCCCAGCGGCAGGCGCGTCTCGAGCTTCGACCGTACGCGTGCGAGCGTCTTTTTGACGCCATTGACGCGGACCATTTCGAGCACTTGCACCACCCGCTGCGGGTGTTCCTTGATCTTGCTGAGCAGGCTGCCGCCGGCCGCCTTGACGCCGGCTACCTCGGTGCCCGTGGAAATGAACGAGTACGCGGTCTCTACGAGCACTTGGCCGCGGCCCAGGCCGGGAGCCGGGACATCACTGACCACGATTCGCTTGCCGAGTAGCAGTTGTTTCATCGTACCTGCGTCTTCCCGAGCTCACCGACCCGCCGGCTCGCTGGCCGGCTGACTCGCCGACGATCGCGCCGGCAGGATTCGCGACAGCGCGCGGGCCGCCTCCACCCAGCGCGTGGCCCCGGGGTAGACGATGGCCGTGTCCTCGTGAATCTGCCGCAGCGCCTCCGGGACGCGCTCGTACGGCCAAAAATCGGGGCCACAGCAGTAAACCAGCCGCACCGGCGGGTGGCGGGCCACCGCTTCCAGTTGGCGAACTGCGTTCAGGGTCCCGGCCGCGCCCACGAACTTCGGTGCGTAAAAACTGGCGTGATCGATAAACCGGACATTTGGCAATTCGCCCACCGTTTCGGCGAGCCGAACGTAGCGCGCCAGGATCTCCCCGTCCATGGCCGCGCTCGGATACCAGAGAATCGCATAGTCCACCGGCAACAGGCGCAGGCCCGCACCGAGCTGACCCCAGTTCATCACATATCGGCCGTCTATGTACGACTTGATCGCACTCTCGTGCTCGAAGACGATGGTCTTCTCGCCCGTGGCCTCACAGAGCGTCCGAACCGCCTGGGCGATTTTCTGCCAACCCGCCACGGAGTCGAACCCGGCCGGTATCAGGATGGGTGAGGTCTTGAGCCCCGGAATGATCCGGATGTCCGCGATGCGCGCGTGCAGCCGGCGCAGACGCGGCGCGTCCTCCGGCCCCACGGAAATAATCGCTGCGTCCGCTACGAGACGCCACACGAGCAGTCCGTGAGCCGCGTTGTCCAGCGCCTCCTGCCCCGGCCCGAGCTCCAGCCACGGGATGATTTTCGGGACGCTCACCGGCGTAGCGCTGTTGCTGTCTGGTGGCATCTGCGCCCGGCTACGGCCCGATCCGACGCCGGTGACGAGCACCAACGCCACGAACATCCGCGTCGCCCAGCACATCGGCATCGTCCATGTCCGGCAGCGGCGCCACCGTTCGCGGCGCAGCGCAAACCAGCCGCGCGCCGGGCCGCACAGGCGTGCGCCGTTCGCCGATTCTATCGGCCGGTGTGGACTGGGGCTAGAGCGAGTCGGCACCCGCCCGCTTCGCTAGGCCTAACCGCGAACAGCGGCCGGCTCGCAAGGTGCCAACCTGCGCACGGCAAGCCGCCAGGCCGCGACCGCCCCGACCGTGATATTCACGACGTGAAAAACGTACACGGGCTCGGTGAACCGGCCGTCGGCCCAGGCCAACAGCGCGACCACGGCAGCTTTGTAACCGATCGGAACCAGGAAGCAGGCAAACCAGATTTGGCGCTTCGCAAAACCACCCAGTACCGAAAAAGGCAGGCACAGGAAAGACAGCAATATTACGGCACGCCCGAACAGCGTCGAACCCACTTGCAGCCCAATCAGCGCAGCCGTACCAGGTTGGGCGCGGACAAACGCCACCGGCGAACCGACCAACTCCCGGCGGAGTCCGAGATACTCTTCGAGACCGCCTCCCTCGCCTGCGGCTAGCAGACGAAAGAACTCGACCGGCCAAACACCCATCAGGGGCTGCCGGAGCACGGCCCGCGCCACCCGACGTGCATAAGTTGCTGGTGCCTCGCGGACACACGCCAGGAAGTGCTCCTTAAGGAGCCGATCGGCCTGGAAACTGACGGTGCTCGCGGTCGGCCCAAGTTCGGCGGTGACTAGGCCGCGCACCACGGGATCGTCGTCCTCCAGAGTGATGTGCCAGGGATTGGCCGGATCGGCACCGAAGCCGATCATCGCCACCAGCCCACCATTGGTGGATGAGAACAACGTTTGCCCGGTAGCGGCCCGTGTGTAGGCGGCCCAGGGCAGCAAGAGCCCGTACGCACTGGCCAGACATACGCCGACGGCCAGCCACGCTCGCGCCGTAAATCGGTGTGCCAGCAGCATGAACGGGGCCAGACAAACGGGCAGCAGCAGCATGTCGGCACGGAGGTTTGCCGCCAGCCCGAAGAGCGTTCCGGCAGCCAAGGCGTCACAGCAGCCGGCTCGCGCGGCGCGAAGGTGGCGCACCATGAACGTGCAGGCCATCACCAGGAGGCTTGCCTGGAGACTGGCCTCCCAAAGCGTGGCGTGAAAGGCGTACCACGGGACAGAGATGATCAGCGCGGCGCGCAAGGCGGTCAGTTGGGAAGCGCTTAACACGGCGAGCGCCTGCAACGTGCGTACTAGCCACCAGGTTGCGAGCAGGGCGACGGCGTTTTGAATCAGGATCAATATAATCCGATTCTGCGTCAGCAACATCAACCAGGCATAGCCCCACATCGGATAGGTGGGCGCACCGCGACGAACGGCAGCCGCAGGGTCAAAACCCGCTCGGATGACATCGCCGAGGTCCAGGAAATACGGGATGAGACCGGCATGCCCGAGCGCAGCACGATTCAGCACGCTGACTCCCAGCGCGACCAGCCCGGCCAGGAGCAGATAATACCGGTCGACGGCGTGCCACACCGCGAATCTGGGGGCCAGCATACCTCTCCTCGCGCGGGGTAGTGCGATCCGGCGTGCCCGCCGCGCCCGCGTCCGGCGGCTCAACTGTCAACGATCAGCCTGATCGAATGGTAACACCTCGGTGTCGCGCGGCTCAAGCGCCACTGGTAATCTGTGGAAACCCTTGCTCGCTCAGACCGTTCTAGGCTCCGAAACGACACCCGAGCAGGCTACGGTCGTTGCTCCGAAAGTCCGCGCTATCACCCCGTGCAAGCTGTCGAGAGACTTTCCGTCAGATTCGGCCAGAATGCGGCCACAACTGTGGGAGGACGCGGGTCCCCCAACTCCTTCGGCTGGTCTGGTAGCCAAAAACGTCGGAACGCCCGTCCGCGGACATGAGCCGCCTCCGAAGCCTGGCGCGCGGTGATGGATGGCGCCTTGATCACACGTTTTCGGACGTAGATCAGTATCCCTGCGTATCGCGTTACCTATTTTACCACTAACAGGGTTTGAAAGTTGACCCTAAGCCATCTATTTTGCAATCTTATTAAAGCCAGGCCGAGCGGCGCAAACGCGCGGCGGCTAGAGCACCGGGGGCGAGCGACAGCGAGAGGAACGATGACCAATACCGGTTCATTCTATCTGAGGATATTGCGCGCCAAGTGGGCTCTCAGGAGGGTCATCGTGGCGGCGGCAGCCGGGTTCTCGCTCGTCGTACTGGTCCACGGATGCGGTTCGACGGCCGCGCCCGCCGACGCCTTGCACCTCGACGCGTGGCTGGCACAGAGCTGGACGGCTGGCGACGACACTGGGGCGAGTTCGGCGGATCCGAACGACGTAGCCGATCCAAACCAGAAACCGTCGTCCGAAGCGCCGGCGAGTAACCCGAATGGGTCGCCGATCACGACCACCCCTGCCGCCGGCAATTCGGTCGTCAGGGGCGACGTGTTGCTGCGTTCGACTGGGTCTGCCCTGGAAGTCGCGCCGGCGGCGCTGGATTTTGGGGCCAGCGACACCAGCCTCGCGCTGTATGCGCGAAATGGCGGCGAGGGCCAGCTCAGTTATACCGTGACGTCCCAGGTGCCGTGGGCGACCGTCAACCCTGCCTATGGTGCCAGTGGCGGTGAGAACGACGTAATCGAGGTCACCGTGGACCGAACGGGGCTAGCCGCCGGAAACTACCAGGGATTCCTCGCGGTGACCGCCGGAGATGCCGAGGCGCTCATGCCAACGGTGCAGATGACCGTGTTGGGCCAAGCGGAATCGCCGCCGGTCGACCC
>JAGVEP010000477.1 GCA_020058145.1 Phycisphaerae bacterium
AGGCTCGGACGGCGAGTTTTCCGCCACGGTCTTCGCGGCGAGGCTCCTGTCCGAGCCCCACGCGCCAGCGTGGAGTTTTCCGCGGAGCGCGCTGCGCGGACCGCAGGCTCGCGCCTGAGGCTCGGACGGCGAGCTTTCCGCCACAGTTTTGGACTACACCCCCTGAACCCTTCGATTGCACATCCCCGTCCAGCCCCTACAATGCCGTGCTTTCACTCGGGCGCGATCCGCCCGGCGAGATCACGAGCCGATATGGACAACGAAGCCCGTCGAATCGTATTCGCCCTGTTTGTCGCGATGGCCGTGTTCCTCGCGTACCAATACATCGTCCGCGAGTTCTTCCCGCCACCTCCGCCGGGGCCCGTGGCGACCGAAACCACGCCACCAGCCCCCGAGACGGCTCCCGCCAGCGGACCCGTTGCCGCGACGAGCCCGACTGTCACCGGCACAACGGCACCGACCGCTGTGGCCACGCCCGCGACCAGGAACTACGCGTTCACTAGCGCCGCTAACCTCGAACCAATCGAGCTGGGCGGACGCACCGGCGACGCGCTACGGCTCGAGCTGCGGCCGCGCGGTGCCGCAATCGCGACCCTCCAACTCTATGCCCAGGATCAGAAAGGCCGCTTCGTCCACCGCACCACGCCGCACGAGAACGCCCCCTACCAGTTGCTCTCTCCGGTCGACGATGGCCAGCGCGACTACGGCTCCTTCGCTACCAGCCGCATCTGGATCGAACAGCGCGGCGACGAGACCTGGAACCAAAGCTGGCCGCTCGACAACCTGACCTGGATGGTCGTCGAAAAATCGCCCGACAAGGCGGTCTTCACGACCACCCTCGGCACCGGCGAGCCCGGCGGCGAACTGCTGCGGCTGACAAAACGCTTCACCCTGCGGCCCGGCAAACCCATCTTCGACCTCGAACTCACGCTCGACAACATCAGCACCACGCCCCTGAAGGTTCGCGTCGAGCAGGACGGCCCCCTCGGCCTTCAACAACAAGATCAACAAACCGACATGCGGAAGCTGCTCACGGCGCAGCGCACGGCCAGCGGGGTCGAAATGGGCAAGGGACACGCGCACGCCGATCTGCAGAAAGCCAGTGCGGACCCGAATGTCGGCTACGTGGCTCTCATTCGTCCGGACAAAGGCGCGTTTCTGTGGACCGCGCTCGCCGACAAGTACTTCGCGGTCTACACGCGGCCGCTTCCGCCCCCGGGTAGCGAGGCCGACCCTGTCGCGGGGGTCAACGGCCTGGTCGCGGCGCCCCACGCCCTGGCCCAGCCCGGTGATACGCTGGCCAAAGGCGATTTGCTCGCGCGGCTCGTCACCAAGTCTGCGCTCGTACCGGCCGGCGCCAGCCTCAAGTACCCCTTCGAGATTTACGCCGGCGCCAAGGATGCGGAAACCGTCGGCGCCGCCGACCCGGCCTACGCGGACCCGCAGCAGCTCCACTACCAGATCGCCAAATCCGCCGACCTCTCCTGCTTCTGCGGATTTCTCTGGCTCCAGAACCTGATGACCTGGCTGCTCGACAGGATTCACCTGTTCGTCCGCAACTACGGCATCGCGATCATCATTCTCGTCATCATCGTGCGGACGCTGCTGCACCCGCTCAGCGTCTGGCAGCAGAAATCCATGTTCCGCACGCAAGAGGCGATGGCCCGCGTCCAGCCCAAGATAGCCGAAATCAAGGAGAAGTACGCCAACGACAAGGTGAAGCAGAACCAGGAGACGATGAGGCTCTTCCATGAAGAGGGCGTCAATCCCGCCGGCGGCTTCGTCTCGATGCTGCCGATGTTCATCCAGATGCCGATCCTCGTGGCGCTCTGGTCCGCCCTGAACACCGACGTTCACCTGCGCCACGCCCCGTTCGACGGCTGGTGGATCGTGGACCTCTCCGCGCCCGATGCGCTGCTGACCTTCGATCCGCCGTTGACCGTCCCCATCCTCGGACAACTGCCGCTGCTCGGCAGCGTGTTCGGCGGCGTGACCTCATTCAACCTCCTGCCGCTCCTGCTCGCGCTGGTCATGTACCTCCAGATGAAATATATGCCCAAGCCGCAAATGCCGGCCCGCCAGGCGGCAGGGCGACCGGGAAAGGCGTCGTCCGGCATGACGGCGGAGGACCAGGCTCGCCAGCAGAAGATGATGGCCTGGATGATGGTCGTGTTGTTCCCGCTCATGTTCTACAAGATGCCCTCCGGGCTGAACCTCTACTGGTTCGCCAGCAACATCTTCGGTATCGGCGAGTCGCTGATTATTCGCAAGCAGATTAACGAGGAACGCAGGCGGCGCGAGCTCGCCGGGCCGCAGCCACGCAAGCCGAAGTCGTCCGGCCTGGTCAGTCGGTTCTTCAAGCACGTCGTCGAGCAAGCCGAGCAGTTGCAGCACAAGGCGGACTCCATCACGAAGCCGGACGAACTCCGCAAGGGCGGCAAGAAGAAGCCGTGAAACCCGCCGCCCGCTGCTACCCCAATGATCCTGACGCCCGCACCGGTCTCCGCACGCTGGCCGAACAGGCCGCGCGCGCCGGCGGGGTCGTCGCCCGCCGCTATTTCCGCAGCGCGCTCAACATCCAGCTCAAGGCTGACCGCACGGAGGTCACCGACGCCGACCATGCGGCGCAGGCCGCGGTCGTCGCGACGATTCGAGCCGTCCGTCCCGAAGACGCCTTCCTGACCGAGGAGACCTTTGATTCCCAGCCTTCGTGCCTTCGTGCCTTTGTGCCTTCGTGCCTGGCTTCATCAATCACCTGGATCATCGACCCCATCGACGGCACGCGCAATTTCGTCCGCGACATTCCGCTCTATGTCTGTTCGGTCGGCGCGATGCTGGGCGGCTATCCGATTGTGGGCGCTATTTACGACCCCGAGCGCGAAACGACCTACTCGGCGGGCGCGGCCGAAGGCCTGTTCGTGAACGGTCAGCCGCGGCCCGCGCGAACAGCCGG
>JAGVEP010000160.1 GCA_020058145.1 Phycisphaerae bacterium
CGCGACACTCGTTCCGCCGACACGACCCGCAGCGCGTCCGTGGGCCGGCAGACCCGCCGGATACCACCAGCGCTGCAACCGCGCCAGCAGCCGGTCCCACAGCACCCCCGCGGCGCGGGCCACGTCCACGATCACTCGTCGCCCATGCTCCACCACCCGCGCCCCGGCCTTCAGCACCGTCTGCTGCACGCGTTTCAGGTCCCAGCCGGTCCCCGAGGCGTCTTCCAGTTCTCCCCGCAGCATCCCGGCCAGGTTGAACGCCAGCAGCTTCAGCAGCAGACTGGCTTCGTTGGCTTCGAACGATCCCGCCGACAGACCATTGCCGATCGCACCGTTGAATTCGCCCAGCCGGTCCTCGAACGTTCCCCGCCGGCGGTAGTGTTCCACCAGTTCCCAACCGCGGCGCTGCTCCACGCGCCAGTTGGTCACCAGGAAGAAATAGTGCGGAAACAAGTCGCGCAGCCCCGTCTGAGGGTCCGGCAGATCAATCACCACCAGCACCACCCGGTACGCGCGGCTCCAGCTCTCCGCCTGGTAAAACCCCAGCTCGACCGCGAACTCGTCGCCTTCCTTCAGCGGCCGGCCCGGCGGACGCTTCAGGTACGGCTCGGCCAGCGCGTCCAGCACCGCATTGTTCCGGATCCGGCCCACGAAGCGCGCCCCTTCGTCGTCGATCGCATCCAGCACCCGCCCGTTCACCAAGCCCGCGTCGATCCGCACGTCCAGGTGCTGGGCCAGTGGACGGCTCTGACGCAGCGCCGCCCGCGCGAACCGCACCGCCCCCTCGGCCGAACTGCTGTTGCCGCGCCGCAGAATCGCATGCACGAAGCCCTCGCCCAGCCGCGGGGCGTCGTAATCGCCCGCCGCGCTGAAGCTGGCCACCAGCGGATGGTAGATCGTCTGGCGATAGTAACCGTGATAGGCCCCGCCGGGCTGTTGGCCATGCACCTCAATCGGGAAAGGATCGATGTCCAGCGTCCCGTGCGTGACCTTCCGCCCGCGGCCCGCCGCCCGCTGGTGCCGCGCGACCCATTCACTCAGTGCAGCCCGCAACGCCCGGCGATTGGATGGGCTCGCCAGCCGGTCGACCAGTCGCCAGTCCGAGGGCTGACTGGCCAGGCGCTCGTGCAGCCCCTGCCGGCCGGGACGGTCCCAGACGGACAACTTCAGCGCCACGTCGTGGGCCAAGGCGTCCTGGTCGTCCTGGTGCGCGTAGCCCAGCGCCAGGGCGTAGAGGTGCTGGCGCAGCAGTTCGACCTGGAGGTAGCGGATGCGGTCCGCACGGCGCGGGTCCGTGAGCTGCGCGGCCAGATCAGCCGTCAAGCCGAGGCGATGATCGGCCTCACGCAGCAGCAGCGCCCCGGCGTCGGACGTGATCCGCGGATCAGCCTGCCGCAGCTTGATCGCGCGGTTGAACGTGGGCTCAAACAACCATCCGCCGGCGCCGCCGGCCTGTCCCTGGCCTTCACCCATGAGGTGCTGCTCCCGTTCCGTGGGTCGTGCGTGTCTTCACGCCCTTTTTACGCAGCGGAACGGACTCGGTTTGAACGAAAATCCATGAAGTTGGTGAATAATCCGGGTTAAGCGAAGCTTCTTCTTTGACAAGCGAGCTACGGTCTTTGAGTTTCTCGCGAAGCCCTGTTTCCTCATAGCGTTTCAATGTCTCTTCGAGTCCGGGGAGCGTTTCGAGTCTCTGCTCAAGCTGTTGCATCTCGCGAGCAATGCGAACGCTCGCTTCTCGTGTTTCTTCAAGCTGACGTGCGATATCTTTCTTGCGTTGTTGCAACGTCGCGTCCCGTTCAACGAAGCGTTCTAGCAAAAGGGTCAGTTTGTCGGCATGCCGAGTAAGCTCTGAAATCTCATGCTGGCCGTAAACCTCGGCCTGCGGCACGATATCCGCCGGTGAAAGTTTGGTTACGGCTCCCCCTGCGTCTTTGACGATGGGTGGGCTAGGGACAGTCCGCTCGATGAGATACTCACGCTTGGCGGGTCTATGCGAGCGAACGAGGAGCGACACTTTGGTGCCACTTCGCAAGACATGTTTGACAAAATCATCGTGGAGCCGCTGTGCGTCCTCTCCGAGTGGTGAGCCGTCGATTGCGTAACGGATGCTCTCGATGACGGTGGACTTGCCGGTGCCCCGGCCTCCGATTAGGGCGTTCAGATTCTCGTTAAAGTGAATTCCTGCCTCGTCCAGAAACCCGCCCTGCCAGGCAATAGCCAATAGCTCCGTGTGCTCTTCGGGCTTTGGGTCGGAGGCGAGGCGAATACGCGAGTCCGGGTCGAGAAATGCCTGCCGGAGTGCCCCGACAGAGACAGTACTCATCTTAATCCAACACGAACAGGAGTTGTCGGAAAAATGAGCCGGTCCATCTACGTCGTGCGAGTTCAAGACAGCGATTGGGCGTTCGCGACGATACTCAGCATTCTTGTTTTCAATAATCGGTCGCTTGTCATCTGGAGTGCCGGACACGGTTCCGGGTATCGAGCACGCCAACAGTTCCTTGTGTTTCCACGCATTCACGCGTGCTTGACCATGAAGCTGCGTCAAGAGGCCACTTGTTGACGTTACGTGTGCTGCAACACATACGCCGCCCCATGTCCGGCACGCATCCAGCAACTCAGTCGCGTCGTGCTTTCCGGTGGGAGAGGCTATCTTGTCGTCATGGATGCCGCAGTCACCGATGATGCGTTCGATAGTTGCGATATCACGGTCCGGGTCAAATAAGCACAGGATATGAACTCCATCTTTGGAGCACGCTTCAAACCCCGGAAATACGTGAAGGCCCGCAGCACGGGCGGCCTGGATGAGTGAAACGCTCGTCGTTATGCGATAGTGGTCAGTTACACCGATGACCTCAATACCATTTGCAATGCAAGCATCCACCATAGCAGTGTTGTACGCCTGTTCGTCGGCAAAACTCGTCGTCTTCGCGTGTCGAGCCAAGTAGGCGAACGGGTTGACTTGCAACGCACATTTGTAAAATCTCGCCCCGGAGGGCAATTGGAGAGCCTGCGAAATCACCGTCGGCCAACCGGAGCGTGCGGTCTTTTCTGCGGTGCGTGCGTTCATGGTGCTCGCTCAAATCGAGATTCGTTCGACGATGTTCCGCGTGACCTGCTTCTTCCGCCGGTCGTACAGCCGCGTCGTCCGCGGGTCGGCGTGCCCCGCAAGATACTGAACATCCTCTAATGGGACGCCCTGGTCAAGCAAGTCGGTGATGGTGGTGGCCCGGAACGAATGGCACGAGAGCCGGCCGGCCGGAAGTCCGGCGTCGGCGAAGCGACGCTTCACCATGCGGAGCACGTCGTTTTGCGTCATTCCCTTGTCGCTGAGCGACTTTGTGCGTCGAACGGCCGTCCGAAAGAGCGGCGAGTCCTCGCCCATGTCGCCGCCGGCGACGGCAAGATACTCCCGCACGAATGCTTCGAGGTCGTGGCGGCTGGGGATGTCGCGGACCTTGCCGCCTTTCTCGTCGAAGCGAAAAACGGACTGCCGGCCGTCGGAGTAGAAGTCGCGGCGGCGGAGCTTTGCGACGGCGCCTGCTCTGACGGCCGTGTAAACCATAACGGCAATGATAGCTCGGTCGCGAAGGCCCACCACGTCGCCCGTGCCGATGCTCGCGAACACGTCGCGGGCTTGTTGGACCGTGAGGGCCGGCGTCTTGCCCTCGGTCATGCTGTGCTTGGGGCCGTGAACGGAGAGAGCCGGATTCAGCACGACGGCGTGTCGTTCCACGAGCTTGTCGAAGAATTTGCGGATGCCGGCCAGGTGGAGCTTCTTCATGGGCTTCGATGCGGGGTTCGTCCGCGGCAGTTCGCCGCGGCGGGTTTTGACCTCGGCCCGGAGCTTCTTCAAGTAGTCGCTCACGATGCCGGGCGTGACGTTCGGCAACGCGACACCGAGCGTCTCGCAGTGGGCCAGGAAGCGATGCACGGCGTGCCGGTAGGCCCGCTCGGTGTGCGAGTTCTCCTCGCCGGCGAAAAACTCCTCGTACGCGAAGCGGGCGTTGTTGCCGGCGAAGCGGACGATGGCCGGTGGCTCGGCCTGGTCGGGTCGGGCAAGCGGGCTTACTTCAACGCGGACGATGTCGTTGGTCATGGATGGGCTGCGTACCGGCCATTGCTGGCCGGCAGGGCGGTCCGAACGGCGTTTCGGACCCAACGCCCCTACCGGCTCGTTTGTGCATGATAACATCCTTTATCATGCACTACATAGTAGGGGAGTTCAAGGTCTTTTGTTGCTGCACTCATCGCTACGTTCCCAGACCCGTTTCAGGATGCTCTTGATTTCCTTCGGTCGGCTTAACACGAGCATCACGAGCCCCGAGTCATTGCGGCGGCCGAGCCGCACGCCGATGCTTCGCCGGTCGGCGGAAGGGCTTCCCGTAAATCCGCTCTTCTAGCTTAGTGAACTGCACGCCGTTGAACGTTCCAGCGGCGGCCAACTTCATGAAATCTGCTCGTTTGGCGAGACCCTGGTAGCTCAACGTCGTTCGGGTCTCATGCTTCAACCGAACTAGATGCTCGGCGGTGCATGTGCCGGGGCTAACGCCGGCATCCGTCAACAGTCGAAGGAACTCGGTTTCGGGAAAGATGAGTTCGGCCGCGAAAATCTCCGCCGCAATCTCAACTTGGTCGGTTGTGCTCGGCGAGTAGCTGCATTGAAAGCCGGGCGTCTCACGGTCCGCGAGGTGGTGCTTCAATTCGTGGCCCATCGTGAAAACCGTCGGGTCTGCGGGCAATCCCTTGGCGATTACGACGGTAGCTCCGCAGTCGTCATTGAAGTATGCCCCGCGGAGATTCTTGAAGCCCTGCCGTAGGTCGATTTTGATTTCGTATGCCTTGTAGATGCGACGCAGGTCGCTACGGAGCACTCGCGGGGTTGTGAGGCCGTGCTCGGCTCGCACATTGCGGGCGAGGGCCTTCATCTGTTCGTAGTATTCATACCGGGTCACGCGGAGTCCCCTTTCGGCCTGCCCGCGGTCGCTTGCCCTGGTCGTACAGACTCCTCGCCTTGCGAAACTCGGCGTAGCGGCGGAGTTCGTCGATGTCCTGGGGTTTCAACTGCTTGGCTGCTCGCAGAAGGGCCTTCACCTGGTCGCTAACCTGGTGTTCCTCCTCCTGGGGAAAAAACGAGAGAATCGACACGGCGAAAAACTTCGCCAGCTTCTCCAGGTCTTCGATTGACGGCTTGTAGGTGCCGGTTTCCCAACGTGAAATCGTGTTGGCGGTCGTTCCAACGGCCTTTGCGAGGGCCTCCTGCGAAACTCCTTCTCCCCCGTACCCTTGCCGTAAGTCGCGTATCCGCATAGCGATATGTTCGATTAGCTCCATTCTTGCTCCGTGCATTCCCGTGACAGGAAAATATTGTCCTCTGACCGTTGACAGCTTCGCCTCGGCATTCTATCCTGTTACAGGACCGTACATCAACGGAAAAAGGAGAAATTTGGAAATGGCACTTCGCGTCTCGCAGTTGAAGCCGAACCCCGCCGGGAAGGACCGCGGCCGTTTCGGCCCGCTCTCAGCCGCCCAGCTCGGGGCGGAGTGGGTGGACATCAAGAACGTCGGCACGGCCCCGGTTGGGCTGGGCGGCATCGAGCTCTATCACCTCGCATACGGCCGTCCGGGCACACAACCCGAGTGGCAGAAAGTCACGTCGTTTACGGGCTCCCTTCGCGTGGGCGAAGTATTGCGGGTGCATTCAGGCCAGACAAGGGACCTCAGCGTGCTGCACCGCGAGGACCTGGTCGGGGCCGACTACCACGGATTCAGCGGTCGGGACGCCTACGTGTGGAACAATGCCGAAGGCGACACGGCCGGGCTCTGGGAGCCACAGTCGAAAACGTGGGTGGACAAGGGGTCCTACGACCCGCATCCGCCCGAGGGCGTGGTCTTGGTTCGTTCCGGGAGCAAGTTGGTCCCGGCCGGTGCGGCCCTCCGGGTCTAAAAAGGCACGGATAACCGATTGGAGAAAGAGAATGTCGAAGAGTAAGAACTACAGCGTCGGTCCTCATACTGAAGGCTGGCAGGTGAAGCGTGACAGAGCGGACCGAGCTTCATCCGTCCACGACAAGAAGGCGGACGCTGTCGATGCGGGCAAGCACCTCGCCAAGGAAAGCGGTGGCGAGCTTCGCATCAAGGGCCAAGACGGCAAGATTCAGAACAGTAACACCTACGGGCCGCACGACCCAAACCCCCCGAAGGACATGAAACACTGAACCATCGTGCCGGCGAAGAAAGGACGCTTCAGATGAACGTTCCGAACGTACCACGGCCGCCCAAAGTTCCTACCCCGCGGCCGATACCGGAGATTCCGTCGCCGCCGCGTGAGCGGCCAAATCCTCTACCACAACCGCCTCCGCCGCAAATGCCAGCCCCGGAGCGGCGAGTAGAGACAGCGTAAAGACCGTGCGAAAGCCCGCCGGTAACAGCCTTCGCGTCCATTTCGCGAAAGGTCACGGCGTGAAGGATGTTTGGGCGTGGGTGGCGTGTTTGTGGCCCATTCTTGGCCCGATTGGCCCGATTATGGCCCGATTAGGCGGTAGCGGGTAACTCGTCCGCGTCCAACACGAGCGACGATGCCTCGTGCCTCCAGGTCGTCCAAGTCGCGGCTAGCGGTGCGTTTCGACGCCTCGGTAAGCCGCTGGTACTCCGCGTTACTGATGCCGTTGGGCTTACTCTTAAGGGCCGCCACGGCTCGAACTTGGCGGTCATTCAAGCCGAGCGACGCGAGCCGCTCGGGTGTCAGCGTATCCTTCGCGAATACGACCGAAAAGCCGCCCCCGGTCTCAGAAAATTGCGGCTCGGGGAGGCCCTGCTTGCGGCAGAGGTTACGCATCCGCGTGGTTCCACTTCCCCACGTCTCGACAAGCTCAGCGAAGAAAAACGTCCGGGCAAGCAGCGGGTTTCTGAGGCTGGAGGCGTGCTGTTCTTTAAGAAGGTCGGGAAGCGTGATGCCTTCGGGTAAGCGGCCGGGATTCCAAAAGTGGATGCGGTCCTCTTCGACGCGGATTTGAATGTCACCGGGAATCGTGTAATCACGATGAATGAGGGCGTTTACGGTCGCTTCCCGTAGAGCGTCGAGCGGATACTCCCAAGTTTCGTGACGCTGAATGCCCTCCACGGTGAGTGCCGTGGATTTCACCTCCGAACGGATTTGCAGGTAGCCGCGAAAGGCTTCGAGGACCGAGTCGAGTTGGTTCCAGAGCGTGCCGGCGATGAAGCGGTCGTCGAGAGTCAGGCCGCCTTTGAAGCGTCCGATGTGAATCTGGGCCGCCGTCGCCACGTACTGCGGCTCTTTTCCGAAGAGGAGCATCGCTCCTTTAGTGAGCACGCCATCGTGGATGAGTCCCAGATTCGCCAACACGTCGGCGGGCGGGTCGTCCTCGCCGAGTCGCGGAAGGCGGACCTTCGCGAGGCGTGCGAACTTGCGAAAGGCGTCGATGTTGATGGCGTCCAGGGCGAAGCGGCTCGGCAGAGCGTCCCACGTCTCACCAAGCTTCATCATGAACCGGCGGCCGACCTGGTCCGGGGCCATGTCGCGGTTCGTGCTTCCGACGCGAACAAAATAGCGGCCACGGTAGGCGGTAGGAATAGTCGTCGGTTCAACGTGGAAGCAGAGAAGGCGTTTCCGGCCGTGCGTCTCCCACTCGACAGCGGGCCTCAACCCGAGAGCGAGCACAATTTGATTGACGATGCGTTGCTGGTCAGCGTCCGTTGCCGCGAGGCCGACTATCTCGCCGTCATTGCGAACACCGACGTAGAGCTTGCCGCCCTTGTGATTCGCAAAGGCGGCGAGGGCTTCAAGGGCCGTGTCGGACCACAACTCCTTGAACTCGACGGTTTCGCTCTCTTGCACTTTCATCCGGGCCATAACGACAGAAAAGGTAGCACGAAGCCTGTGGCGGTGACAGTGCCGGCCGCCCTCAGAGAGGGAGGCAACGCGGTTCGATACCGTTGTCGGTCTGCCGTTTAAGGCCGTCGTCGGGTTCTCGCCCCGCCGAGGCCGGAAGGCCCTTGGAACCCGACACGCACGGCCGGGCGGCCTCAAGCCGCAGGCAGACCGATTCCCCCACCCTGCCGGTAAGGTCCCGAGTCCGAGGGTTCTTTCGCTCGTCAATTCAAAAAAACACCCGCTTGCGAATCGGACCCAGGCACTTTTTCGCACCCGACGAATCGCAGATGTGCTAGGGTCGAACGGTCTCATTCGTTTCGGAAAACAAGGTGGGGAGACTCATACAACAGGAATTCGATTGGTCCGCAAGCGGGCAATCGTCGCACACGCCGGAGCGAACCGGCGAGTTCTTGAGCGGCTCGCCGCGTCAGCTCTTACTCGAACCCATACCGGGAGAAGAACCGGAAACCACCGCACGCGGCACGGAGCCGCGTTCGCCCACGGCGGATTTCGCGTTGCGTTTCGCAGCCCTCCTGGAGACCGAGCCGAATCTGCACTTCGACAATCGTGCCGTCGCCCACCTGGCCCGCGAGGTCTTCGGGTTCTCGGCCGGATTCGGCCGTGACGCCTACGATGCTGCCGAAGCGGGCATGAACCTCTATCTGAGCCGCGTTCCGCCTGACCTCCGCGACGTGACCGGTTCGATGTCGAGGCTGCTGGCCCTGCAATCGCGAATGCCGCGACAAACCCGTCGCGACGAGACACAGGTCGAGTTCCAGCAGTTCAGCACGCCGCCGGCCGAAGGGCTGGTCGTCGTCAAAGCCGCGGCAATCGGCCCCGGAATGAAAGTGCTTGAACCGAGTGCCGGCACAGGGAACATCGCCGTCCTCGCCCGCCTCGCGGGCGCCGCCGTTGATACGAACGAAATCGACGAGCGTCGCCTGAGCCTCCTGTCGCTCCTGGGATTCTCGCCCACCGCATTCGACGCCGAGCGGCTCGATAACCTGCTGCCGGCCGACAGTATTTACGACGCCATCGTCATGAATCCGCCGTTCTCGGCGACCGGCGGACGGGTGAATGGGCACAGCACCGAATTCGGGGCACGGCACGTGGAACAGGCACTTTTGCGACTCACGCCCGGCGGCCGGCTGGTCGCAATCGTGGGCCGTGGCATGGCGATGGACCGCCCACAATTTCGCACCTGGTGGCTCGGTGTCGAACGGCAATACCGGGTGCGTGCAAACATCGGCATCGACGGAAGCGTCTACGCGAGATTCGGCACGGAGTTCGACCATCAAGTCATCGTCATTGACCACGACGGACCGACGATTCGCGAGACGGACATCATCACCGGAGTGTCACGGGGCGCCCCAAAACCAGCCAGGTGTAGGCGCCTCAAACCCAGCCAGTGTTGATGTCTGTATACCTCACTTGGCGGTCTCCGAGCAAGCGCCGTCGTCCGCCTTCCTGGGATCATTGCCCTGGGGCAAGTCGGCCCGTCCGGCCTTCTGGCGCAGGCGGTAGCTGCGGCCGGTGATCGAGATCACGTCTGCATGGTGCAGGAAGCGGTCCAGGATCGCGGTGGCCATGGGCACGTCGCCGAGCAGTTTGCCCCAATCCTCCAGGGGCCGATTGCTGGTCATGATGGTGGAGCGCACCTCGTAGCGCCGCATGATGATCTCGAATAGGTATTCGCCTGACCGCTTCGGCAGTTGCCGCATTCCAAAATCGTCGATGATGGCCAGGTCGGGCTTGAGGTAGCGGGCCAGGATTCGCTCCTGCCCACCGAGGGCCTCGTCGTGCAGGAAGTCGCGCACCAGGTCGAAGATCGAGCGGTACAGCACGGTGAAGCCGCTCTTGATGGCCTGGTAGCCGAGAGCCTGGACCAAGTGACTTTTGCCGGTTCCGGGCGGTCCCAAAAAGAGGAGTGGGCGTGCTTCGCGGATGAAGCGCCCGGTGGCCAGATCGTAAATCACCTTCTTCTTGATCGAGGGATTGAACTGCCAGTCGAAGTCCTCCAGGGTCTTCTGTTCGCGGAAGCTGGCGGCCTTCACGCGGCGGGCGGTCAGCCGTTCGTTGCGGACGGCCAGCTCGTCCTGCAGGAGCAGTTCGAGGAACTCGACGTGGTTC
>JAGVEP010000265.1 GCA_020058145.1 Phycisphaerae bacterium
CCGCCTGCGGCTACGTCGGCGCGGTCGCGGCTTGTTTCTTGGCCGCATTGAGCCGCTTGGCCAGCCGGCTCTTGCGCCGCGCCGCGGCGTTGCGGTGCAGCGTTCCGCGATTGGCGCCCCGATCCAGGAGCTGAACCGCGGTTTTGACGGCGGCCTCGGTTTCCGGCAGGCTGCCGTGCAGGAAGGCGTCGGCGACCTTGCGTACCTTGGTCTTGAGCGTGCTGGTGCGCGTGCGATTCCGCGCACGCTGCTTGACGTTCTGTCGAATTCGCTTTTTAGACGAAAGTGAATGTGCCACAAATACTCCCTTGAGGGTTACCTGGCAAAAGCGCCACTATTTCAGAGCTTCCAGTCGTTTCCGTGCATCCCCGTCCCGGTAATTGTAATCCTCGCGCAGCAGCTTGCCATACGTGCCCTTGGCCTCCTCGGCATTGCCGGCCGCTTCGTAGGCCCGGCCGAGCCAGTACAGCAGGTCTTTGCTGAAATCGTCGGTGAGTTCGTAGTGTTCGATCGCTTCGCGCAGCACTGCGATCGCCTGCGCCGGGTTCTGTTTTTCCAGAAATGCGCGCCCGATAAGGAACGCGGCCCGATGCCGGCTGCGCGGATCGGTGCGGGCGGCCTGGAGTATCGGGATCGCTTCGTCGTACTCGCCAGCTTCGAATAACGCCGACCCGAGCTTGAACTTGAGCCGCAGGTCCGTCGGATACATCGCCACACGCTCGCGATAGACCGCCAGAGCCGCCTGCCGCTGTTCGAGTGCCGCGAGACGGGCCTGCTGCCGATCGTCATCACTGCGCGTATCGCGCGCCTTGGCCGCCAGCGCCCGAGCCGCCCGGCCCAACTGCCGCAACCGCACGTCGTCGGCCCGCAGCTTGAAATTGTAGTTGCGCGACTGCTCGTGCGCCGTGGTCAGCACGCGGATCGCCTCGTCTTCGTGGGCCGGCTGCTCGGTCTTGAGCAGGGCGTCCACGAAGGCATTGATCCTGGGGGCCAGCGTTGGAGCGGACGTCCACTCCGCGCGCGCCGCGGCGATGAGGCCCGCGAGCGCTTGTTCGCCCTGTTGCAGACGGTCCGTGTCGTGCAGCCGCTTCTGCTTGTCGGCATCTTGCAGGGAGTCGCGGAAATCCCCGGCCTGCTCGTACTTGCCGCGTGAAATGGTCAGGCGGCCCGCCAGGTCGCGCTGCTCATTCCGGAGGTCTTCGTCGCCGGGACAACGCACGATGAGGTACTCGAGCGAATTAACGGCCTGTTCGAGCAGCCAGGTGCCCAGGGCGCTCTCGCCGCGGGCGTCCGCCAGGTCCGCCGCTTCGGCCACAGCGTCCCGAAAGCTCTTGAAGCGCGACTTGTTCGGTTTCTTGTCTTTCTTGAGTGTGTCATACACGAGCGGCGCCACCCACTTCGCCGTGTCGAGATAGCCGAGCTTGATCGCGTTTCGGAGCACCCCGTCGGCATAGCCGGCGTTGGCCGGGTCCAGGCTGAGCAGGTGTTCCGCATTGAACAGCGCTTGCTTCGCGTCCTTGCCCGTCATCGACTTCTTCAACCCGTCCATCAGCCCCGGCTTTTTTCCACCCACCTGCTGCCGCTGAATGGCCAGCGAGCGCAGCGGCATGTGCCCCTCCTCGACAGCCTCGGGCCAGTAGGCCAAACCCGTGAGAAAGCACTCGATGGCGTACTCGTATGCCCGCCGTTCCCGACAGTCGGCCGCCTTGCGGAAACACTGTCGGGCGCGCGCCTGGTCCGCGTCGGAAAAGGTCGGCTTCTCGACCGCGGCGGGTGTCTTGTCGTCCTTCGCCATAGTGGCTCACTCGCGCGCAAACAAACCACCAGACAGCGTCCGCGTGGCGGGGCGCGACCGCGCCAACGTCGGCTTTGCCAGGACCGACGAGTATAACCGCCGCTGGTGGGGATTAGAAGACCCCGGCGCGGCACTGCAAGGGGGCGCGGCTGCGCACGACGCGCCCGGGCCGACCCGTCACCCGCCGATCACGCCCGGAAGCTGGTACGCGACCGGCTGCGAACCCGCGATGCTCACCGGCACTGTGCCGTGCACCGGTGTCTGACTAGTGAACGTGACAACCACGGTCAGCGTGGCGGGGCCGCGGCCTTCGTTCGGGACCTCGAACGTCGCGGTGCCCGACTCCGGCAGGAAGTTGCCGTTGTTGAGCGGATCGCAAACGAGATTCGCGAGCGCCACCGCGTAGGACGTGGTGCCGTCGCTCACCGTCACATCGCCGGTGGTGAGCGTAATCAGCCCGTCTTTTGTGATCTCGACGGTGAGGGAGCCACTGGCCGACCCGATCTGAGCGGTGGTAATGTCGCAGGTGCCGGCCAGGCGTACGCCATTGGCGAGCGTGTCCAACGTAACGCTGACGGTGCCGGTGATCGCCTTGCCGGCGACGGTCAAGTCCTCGAACTCGATCGACGCCGTGCGCGTGCCGCGCGTCATGGATATCTTGACGGCGCCGCTGACGGTCTGATTCGCGGTCGCGTTGCTGCTGCAGCCCGTCGCCCCGAAATCCAGTTTCATCGCGAGTGTCTGCGGGCCGGTGGAGACGAGCGTAACGGCCGGACAGTCGCCGAACGTCCCGTTCTGCGACGTGGGGTTGAGGTCCAGAGGCGTGCTGGCGAGTTCACTGCACGTGCCCCAGACGGCGCCGAGCGCCTGAAGCTGCGCGGCGACGGCGGTGACGGCGTCCTTCTGGGCTGTGGTCAACTCCGTCCCGCTGCCGTTGGTCGTTTGCGTCGGGCAGCCGGCGAGGATCACAGCACAAGTAGCCGTACACAGCAGGTAAGGCAGCGTCTTCACAGGCGGTCCTCCGAAACAACTGGCGCTAAAGCGGGTGTCTCCGAGCCGCGAACTCAAGCGAGCGCTTCATCAGCGCGCTGCGCGGATCGCTCGCTGGCGCTCGCGGCTCGGATGATGGGTGTAGGTCAGGCGACCGTCACTTCCTTCGCCAAATACACATCCTGGATCGCATTGAGCAGTCCAATGCCTTCGTTCATCGGGCGCTGGAAGGCTTTGCGCCCGGAAATCATGCCCATGCCGCCGGCACGCTTGTTGACGACGGCGGTCATGACGGCTTCCTGAAGGTCGCTGGCGCCCTTGCTCTCGCCGCCCGAGTTAATCATGCCGATGCGGCCCATGTAGCAGCCGGCGACCTGGTAGCGGGTCAGGTCGATGGGGTGGTCGCTGCTGAGCTTCTCGTAGACCGCCTTGTGCGTCTTGCCGAACTTGAGGGCGTTGTACCCGCCGTTGCAGCTTGGGGCCTTCTGCTTGATCAGGTCAGCCTGGAGCGTGACACCGAGGTGGTTGGCCTGGCTGGTCAGGTCGGCGGCGGTGTGATAATCGACGCCGTCCTTCTTGAACGCCTCGTTGCGCAGGTAGCACCAGAGGACGGTGAACATGCCGAGCTCGTGCGCCTGTTGGAACGCGTCGGCGACCTCCTCGATCTGCCGGGTGGCCTCGTCGGAGCCGAAGTAAATCGTCGCGCCGACGGCGACCGCGCCCATGTCCCAGGCTTGCTCGACGAGCCCGAACATGCGCTGGTCGTACTTGGTCGGGTACGAGAGCAGCTCGTTGTGGTTGATTTTCACGATGAAGGGAATCTTGTGGCAATATTTGCGCGACACGAGGCCGAGCACGCCAAACGTGCTGGCGACGGCGTTGCAGCCGCCCTCGATGGCCAGCTTGACGATGTTTTCGGGGTCGAAATACGCCGGATTCGGGGCAAACGACGCGCCGGCGCTGTGCTCGATGCCCTGGTCGACGGGCAGGATCGATAGATACCCGGTGCCCGACAGCCGCCCGTGCTTGAACATCCACTGCAAGCGATTCAGCACGCGGTTGTTGCGGTCGGACGTGGCAAAGCTGCGATCCACGAAGTCCGGCCCCGGCAGGTGCAGACTCTCCTTGGGGATCGTGTTGCACTTGTGCTTGAGCAGATGATCCGCCTTGTCGCCGAGGTTTTTGAGCACGGTTTCGAACATCGCCAATCCTCCAGGCGTCCAGGGACGCCGCTTGGGGCACGGGTTCCAGCCTCATGCGCTGCCCGGTCTACCCGCACCGCCGCTCTGACACGCTGGCCGGGCTGCTACGAGTGCGCATTCTATCGGCTGAGGACGGCGGTGCCAGCGACCGCGCGCCGTCGCGCGCGGGGAGGCCGCAGGCGGGCAATCGTGCCAGGGGTTGGTCCACAGATTACGCAGATTACGCAGACGGGAGGACGGTGCGGGCGAAGGCGGCGACGGCGACGGGCCTTGAAGTGGGCTGGCTCCTAAACTCTGTCGCCGAAGCTCCCCAAAGCACGCGCCTGCTTCGCTCTTCATCTGCGAAATCTGCGAAATCTGCGGACAAATCCGAACCGGAGCGCCATTGACCGCGCCCCTGCGATTTGGTACTGTGCAACTGAGCAAGGGCTTATCAAGTGCGCCGGTCGGGCGAGCCTGTTCGGGCAACCCGGCGCTGTCTGCCGCTAGAAGTGCGAAGGTAAGCGAGGCGACCAGTTTTGGCGCGTGTTCTCCGACGGGACGACCGCTGTGGCCGCGGAGACGGACATCTCAAACGCCGCGCGATAGCGCGGGGAGGCGAGAAATGCAGGGCAACGGGCACATTTTGCTGGGCACCCCTTGCGAAGGCGTGGGCCATGCACACAACGAGTCCGCCGGGCACCGCTGTCTTGCCTCAATTCGAGCCCGGAGCGGGCGCGACGGGTCGGTGAACACGGGATTCCGCAGGCGAGCCCGCTGTATGTTGACGTTGGTCGTGGCCGCGAGCTCGGCAGTCTTACTGGTCCCGCCCGCCAATGCCCAGGATGTCGGCTCGATTGTGGCGTGGGGATACAATGGGTCCGGCCAATGCAACGTCCCAGCGCCCAATAGCGGCTTCGTCGCCGTTGCGGGGGGCGGATCCCACAGTCTGGGCCTGAAGGCCGACGGCACGATCGTGGCGTGGGGATACAACTACTACGGCCAATGCAACGTCCCGGCGCCCAACAGCGGCTTCATCGCCGTCGCGGGGGGTTGGGGGCACAGCCTGGGCCTGAAAGCCGACGGCTCGCTCGTGGCGTGGGGATACAATCAGTATGGCCAGTGCAATGTCCCGGCGCCCAATGCCGATTTCATCGGCATCGCGGCAGGCGCGCAACACAGCTTGGGCGTGAAGGCCGACGGCTCGATTGTGGCATGGGGAAGCAACGGCTACGGCCAATGCAACGTCCCGGCGCCCAACAGCGGCTTCGTCGCCGTCGCGGGGGGCAGCTCGCACAGCCTGGGCCTGAAGGCCGACGGCTCGATCGCGGCGTGGGGACAAAACTCCAGTGGCCAATGCAACGTCCCGGCGCCCAACAGCGGCTTCGTCGCCGTCGCGGCGGGCGGGTGGCACAGTCTGGGCCTGAAGGCCAACGGCTCGATCGTGGCGTGGGGAAGCAACAGCGACGGCCAGCGCAATGTCCCGGCGCCCAACAGCGGCTTCGTCGCGGTCGCAGGGGGCGCGCGCCACAGCCTGGGCCTGAAGACCAACGGCTCGATCGTGGCGTGGGGACAGAACTCCCCCTACGGCCAGTGCAACGTGCCCGTGCCGAACACGGCCTTTGTGGCGATTGCGGGGGGCGACTACCACAGTCTCGGGGTAAAAGCAGCATCGGGTGCCTGCTGTTTCGCCTCGAGCGTGTGCGAGGAAGTAACTGGTACCGCGTGCACCCAAGCCGGCGGTGTGTACCACGGTGATTTCACGACGTGTGCAACGTACCCGTGTCCGCCAGCCTGCTGCTTTGGCGACGGCAGTTGCCAGGCGTTGGACCCGGGCCCTTGCACGGCAGCCGGTGGAAGCCCGCAGGCGCCAGGGTCCAACTGCAGCCCGAATCTCTGCCCGCAACCGGGCGCCTGCTGCTTCGCGGATGGCCATTGCGAAATGAGCGACG
This sequence comes from Phycisphaerae bacterium, assembly GCA_020058145.1. Taxonomy (GTDB): domain Bacteria; phylum Planctomycetota; class Phycisphaerae; order UBA1845; family Fen-1342; genus JAGVEP01. The sequence goes on from JAGVEP010000265.1 coordinate 5,919, forward strand.
TCATTGCTCCGGGGAACTGCGCACCCGGCGGCACGTACCTGGGCAACAATACGAATTGCGCTCCAAATCTCTGCCCGCAGCCGACCGCTGTTTGCTGCAATCCCGACGGCTCGTGCGCGGTAACCACGGCAGCAGATTGCACGGGCATCTGGCATCACCAATGGCCGGACTGCTCCGTGGCCCAGTGCCTGCCATACGACCAGGGGTCGATCGTGGGGTGGGGAGCACTGGTCGTCGTGCCCCAGTCGAAGTTGACCAACCTCGTCGCCGTCGCCGCGGGTGAGGTTCACAGCCTGGGCCTGACGGCCGACGGCTCGATCGTGGCGTGGGGAAACAACGCCCACGGCCAATGCAACGTCCCGGCGCCCAACAGCGGTTTCGTCGGCGTCGCGGGGGGCTACATCCACAGCCTGGGCCTGAAGGCCGACGGCTCGATCGTGGCGTGGGGAGACAACTACGACGGTCAATGCAACGTGCCGGGGCCTAACAACGACTTCGTCGGCGTCGCGGGGGGCCTCTACCACAGCCTGGGCGTGAAGGCCGACGGCTCGATCGTGGCGTGGGGATACAACGTCTACGGCCAAGGCAACGTGCCGGCGCCCAACAGCGGCTTCGTCGCCGCCGCGGGGGGCTGGGCCCACAGTCTGGGCCTGAAGGCCGACGGTTCGATCGTAGCGTGGGGATGCGGGTATCCGTATGATTACGGCCAATGCAACGTCCCGGCGCCCAACAGCGGCTTTGTCGCCGTCGCGGGGGGCGCGTACCACAGCCTGGGCCTGAAGGCCGACGGCTCCATTGTGGCGTGGGGATACAACTCGTACGGCCAATGCAACGTCCCGGCGCCCAACAGCGACTTCGTCGCCGTCGCGGCGGCCCACTACCACAGCCTGGGCCTTAAGGCCAACGGCTCGATCGTGGCGTGGGGCAGTGGGTACCCCGGCGACCCGCCGGCGCCCAACGGCGACTTCGTCGCCGTCGCGGCGGGCGGGGGTTATTACGGTGACCACAGCCTGGGCCTGAAGGGCGACGGCTCGCTCGTGGCGTGGGGAGACAACGGCTCCGGCCAATGCAACGTCCCGGCGCCCAACAGCGGCTTCGTCGCCGTCGCGGGGGGCTACGCGCACACTCTGGGCCTAAGAGCCGATGGCTCGGTCGTGGCGTGGGGAGGCAACACCTGGTACCAATGCAACGTTCCGGCGCCCAACAGCGGCTTCGTCGCCGTCGCGGGGGGCGGGTACCACAGCCTGGGCCTGAAAGCCGACGGCTCCCTCGTGGCGTGGGGAGGCAACGACGCGGGCCAATGCAACGTCCCGGCGCCAAACAGCGGCTTCGTCGCCGTCGCGGGGGGCTGGGGTCACAGCCTGGGCGTGAAGGCCGACGGCTCGATCGTGGCGTGGGGAAGTAATTACGACTACTATGGCACCTATTATGCGGGCCAATGCAATGTCCCGGCGCCCAACAGCGGCTTCGTCGGCGTCGCGGGGGGCTACATCCACAGCCTGGGCCTGAGGGCCGACGGCTCGATCGTGGCGTGGGGATACAACGGCTACGGCCAATGCAACGTGCCGGCGCCCAACAGTGCCTTCGTCGCCGTCGCGGGGGGCGACTACCACAGCTTGGGGCTGAAGTCCGACGGCTCGATCAGGGCGTGGGGATGGAACCTAGTTGGGCAATGCAACGTCCCGGCGCCCAACAGCGGCTTCGTCGCCGTTGCCGCGGGCGTGGGTGAGTTTCGTCATGATGCTGATGGTGGACACAGCCTGGGCCTGACGGCCGACGGCTCGATCGTGGCGTGGGGAAACAACGCCTACGGCCAATGCAACGTCCCGGCGCCCAACAGCGGCTTCGTCGCCGTCGCCGGGGGCTGGTACCACAGCCTGGGCCTGAAAGCCGGCGGCGGAGCATCAGGCGCGTGCTGCCAGCCGAACGGCTCCTGCACAATGACCGCGCAGGCTGATTGCACCGGCACCTGGCAGGGCGCCGCGACCGATTGCGACCCGAATCCCTGCCCGCAGCCCTCGGGCGCGTGCTGCGCGGTCGATGGTTCTTGCACGGTGACGTTGCAGGCGAACTGCGCGGGCACGTGGCACGGCGAATGGACCAGTTGCACTCCGAACAACTGCCCGCAGCCGCCGGGCGCGTGCTGCTACCCGGACGCCTCGTGTGCAGTGACGACTCAGGGTGGTTGCACCGGTGTTTGGCACGCCGAGTGGCCGGACTGCGGCGTCGCACAGTGCCCGCAGCCAACCGGCGCGTGCTGCTACCCGGACGGCTCGTGTGCAGTGACGACGCAAGGCGGGTGTACGGGAGTTTGGCACGCGGAGTGGGCGAACTGCGCGGTGGCGCAGTGTCCGCAACCAACCGGCGCCTGCTGCTACGCAGATGGTCTGTGCGCCATAACGACGCAAACCAGTTGCACTGGCACCTGGCATGGCGAGTGGACGAACTGCGATCCAAACCCGTGCCCGGCACCGGAACCGGGCGCTTGCTGCATGTCCGGCGGGGTGTGCGAAGCACACACGCCGGCGGAGTGCCAAACCGTCGGCGGCCTGTTCCAGGGTCCCGGCACGGCTTGCGCGCCCGGCGTGTGTGCCACGTGTGTCGGCGACTGCAATTGCGACGGATTCATCGACTTTGAGGACATCAACCCGTTCGTCGTCGCCATCAGCGTCGCAACGGCGTGCAATCTCGACAACTGCGACACGAACGGCGATGGGTACGTCGACTTTGAGGACATTAACCCGTTCGTCGTGCTGATCAGCACGGGCAGTTGTCCATAGGGTGCCTGCACGGGCGTCTGGCACGGTGAATGGTCGAACTGCGACCCGAATCCGTGCCCGCCGCCGTAAGACGTCCGACACGGAGGTCGGCCGCTCCACAGGCCGGCCGGTACGGAGCCCAGCCGCTACCGCCTAATCCGAGACGACCGCGCGAGCGGTCGGAAATGCGTCCGCGAGCAACCGCAGAAGTGTCCGCGAGCGGTCGGAGGCTGACCGATAGCTCGCGCTATCGGCTCGGATTGCGGGACGGGCCGACTCGGAGGTCGGCCGCTACATCCCGGACGGCCGACACGGAGGTCGGCCGCTATCGCCGAGGATCGGACGCCGCTGGCCGCAAAAGGCGCTTTGAGGTTCGAGAAAAGGCGCAACCGCCGGCCCAATCCCGCCCGGCCACGTCATTCCCATCATTTTCCATTGCTATCTATGGTCGCAATGCGGTATCGTGGGCTGTGTCAGGCCAACGGTGCCCGCCGCCCGCGTGTCGGCCGCCGTTAGCCCCATAATCGCGCACGGGGGAGTGGATGGCTCGGTTCCGAGCCGCGTGGTTCGGCTCCAAATGAGATATCTGAACCGCAAGATGGGATAAGTGGCACTCACGGGGCGAGGACGCAATGATGCACCTGCAAACATCGAAGAATCGGACCGGCTGGCAATTCGCTACGGGCGTCGTGCTGTTGGTGGCATTGGCCGCAACGGCTGCCGCCGGCTCGGGCAATTACCTGATTGTCGCAGCCCAGGACTACGTCGGCTCCGCGCCGCTTGCTCAGTTCGCCGCCGCGAAGTCTGCGATGGGCTTCACTGTCTCGGTCTACGCGGTCCCCGCGGGCACCAGCCGCGCCGCTATCAAGAATCAGATTCTCAGCTTGTGGGGCACACCCGAGGCACCGAAGTACATCCTGCTCATCGGCGACACCGATGGCGACACATCCGGAGCGGCCACGATCCCGCACTGGACCGGCAGCGGCAGCCGTGCGGCCGCCACCGACCTGCCCTACGCCTGCATGGACGCCGGCGACGATTGGTACCCGGAGATTTACATCGGGCGCTTCTCGGTCCGCACGGTGCAGCAGCTCCAGGACGTGGTCAACAAGAGCCTGTATGTCGAGGCCGGCAATTACCAGGACCCGAACTACGTCAAACGCGCCGCCCTGCTGGCCAGCAGTGACACCACGACGGAATCCGAGCAACTGCACGACTGGATCATTGCGAACTACCTGGAGCCGGCCGACTTCACCCCCATCCGCATCTACGCCAACCAGGGTGGCAACACCCCCGAGATCACCGCCGCCGTTAACTATGGCTGCCTCTTCGTGACCTACTTTGGCCATAGCGGCTCCACCGGCTGGTCCTCCCCGACCTTCGGCCAGCCGAACGTGAACGCGCTGGCCAACAACGGTCTGTATGGCCTGGTCATGGGTTGGTCCTGCAACACCGCCAACTACCCGACTAACGAGTGTTTCGGCGAGACGTGGCTCCGCAAGCCCAACGGCGGCGCCGCGGCGTACCTGTCGGCGTCCAACTACGTCTGGTGGGGCAGCGTCGAGGCATGGGAATCGTCCCGACGCATGGAGAAGTATTTCTACCAGTCGTTTTTTGTGGACGGCATTTGGGAGGTCCGGCCCGCCTGGCACGCCGCGCTGTGGCGGCTGCTGGCCGATCCCGATTTCGGACCGACCCACGACCACACCCGCAACATCTTCGAGGAGTTCGTGCTCCTCGGTGACCCGGCGCTGGCGCTGCCGCGCGGCGTCGCGTTCGGCCTCGTGGCCACGCCGGCTTCGCAAGACCTGTGCTCTCCGCCGGCCACACAGGCCATCTACGCGGTCACTGCTGAGTCCTTCATGGGCTTTGCCGAGCCGGTGACGTTGTCCGCCGCCGGATTGCCGCCCGGGGCCAGCGCGCAATTCGATGTCAACGGCGTGGCGCCGCCGTTCACTTCGCACCTGACGATCAGTGGACTCAACGCGGGCAGTGCCGGCAGCTACAACGTCACCATCACCGGCACCACAGCGAGCCTGACGAGGAACACGGTCGTCGGTTTGAACATCACCAACGGGGCACCCGCCGGGGCAACGCTGCTGACGCCGCCGGACGGCGCCGTCGAGGTCTTGCGGACGCCGACGCTGACGTGGCAGGCGGTGCCGCAGGGCCTGACCTATGACGTGCAAATCGCGCGCGACGCCGGCTTCGCAAATGTAGTTTACACCGCGACGGCGACGGGCCCATCGCACACGGTGACGATCTACCTCGACGCCCAGACGACGTACTACTGGCATGTGCGGGCCGCGAACGCGTGCGGTACGGGCACCTACTCCGCCCCGTTCAGCTTCACGACGTCTCCCCAGCGAGATTACTTCACTGAGCTGTTCGTGCCCGAGGCCCACGCCTTCGATCTCGACGGTCACACCCTCGGACTCGTGCCGGACGGCTCTGAAAGCTACTTCGACTTCTGCACGGTGCCCATCGCCGCGTTGCCGTCGAACCCCGTGGGCGGTACACCGCTAACGATGGCTGACGACACCTCGGTCCAGGTCACGCCGAGCCACTCCGTGTCGCTCTACGGAGTCTCGTACAACAGTCTCTGGATTAGCAGCAACGGATACCTCACGTTCGGCGGCGGTGACGGTACGTTTACCGAGTCGTTCCAGGCGCATTTCAGCCAGCCCCGCGTGGCGGCGCTGTTCGACGACCTCAACCCCGCCACCGGCGGCACAGTCAGTTGGAAGGAATACGCCAACCGCGTCGTCGTGACCTGGCAGAACGTGCCCGAATACGGCACCACGAACAGCAACACCTTCCAGATTGAGTTGTTCACCAATGGCGAGATTCACCTGAGCTGGCTCGGCGTCGCCGTCCACGACTGCCTCACCGGCGTCTCGGCCGGTCAGGGCATTCCAGGCGATTTTGTCGAGATGGACTTGACGGCGGCCGGTCCCTGCACGTGGGCGGAGTTCACGCTCGCCGCCAACCCCCCGGCGCAGAGCATCTGTGCGCCGGCCAGCGCGAGCTACCAGATTGAGGTCTCGCAGAATCTCGGCTTCAATGAACCCGTTACGCTCTCGGCCAGCGGCCTCCCGCCGGGCACGAGCGTCGGCTTCAGCGTTAACCCGGGCGTGCCGCCCTTCACCAGCGTTATGACGATCAGCAACACCGCCGCGGCCCCTCCTGGTGATTACACGCTCCAGGTTCTGGGCGACGCCAGCAGTATGCAGCGCTACGTGAACGTCGGACTCGGCATCGCCACGGGCGTCCCGCCGACGGTCGTGCTCACGAGTCCCGCCGATGGCCAGACCGATGTGACCTGGACGCCGACGCTCACCTGGCAGGCAGCCGCTCAGGCTGCGAACTACGAGTTGCAGGTTGCCACTGACGCCAACTTCACCCAGGTGGTCTACAGCCACAGCACTTCCGGGACTTCTGACACGCTGCAGGATTCTCTGCAGCCGTTCACGGTGTACTACTGGCACGTGCGCGGCGTGAACGTGTGCGGCAACGGTTCATTCTCAACGACTTTCCACTTTACGACGATCGACCAACCCGACTATTTCACCGAGCTATTCGCGCCGACCTCTGGCAACTGGGACCTGCACAACTACACGGTGCACTGCATTCCCGACGGCAGCGGCAGCTTCTACCGCGCCTGTGGCTTTGCCGTGACCGCTCTGCCCACGAATCCCGCCGGCGGTACGTCTTTGGCTCTGGGTGATGATACGTTTGCACAGGTCTCGCCCAGTCAGCCGGTTGCCCTTTATGGTCACTCGTACCCCTCGCTATACGTCTGCAGCAACGGCTACATCACGTTTACGGCCGGGGACGGCACGTATAACGAATCACTCGCCGCACATTTCAATCAGCCGCGCGTGTCGGCACTCTTTGACGACCTGAACCCTGGCACGGGCGGCACGGTGAGTTGGAAACAGACGGCCGACCGCGTCGCGGTCACGTGGCTCAACGTGCCTGAGTACGGGCAGCAGAATCAGAACACGTTCCAGGTCGAGCTGTTGCACACGGGCGCCGTTCATGTGACCTGGCTCAATATCGCGTCCGTCGACGGCCTCGCGGGCTTGTCGCTGGGCCTCGGCGTGCCCCCGGACTTCCAGGAAACCGACCTGTCCGCCGTCGGTGGCTGCCTCGGCGACCTGAATTGTGATGCTGCGGTTGACTTCGACGACATCAATCCGTTCGTCCTGGCACTGAGCGACCCGGCCGGGTATGCGGCCATGTACCCGAACTGCAGCAGCCTGAACGCCGACTGCGACGGCAACGGGTACGTGGACTTCGACGATATCAACCCCTTCGTCGCGATCCTGAGCGGCGGCTGATTCGGCAGAGCACGTCTTGCGGCCCATGGCGGGGGGGCAGCGCGGCCGACCCGCCAGACGGCCCGGCGCCCTGCCATCCGGCCGCCCAGTGGTTGCGCGAAGGGCCTGACGACAAAAAAATGTGCGCCCCCCGGCCAGACCTGGCGCATGTGTCTTGTGGAGGCACGCCCACGGCGGTGCGGTGCCTCGCCCGCCGGTGGCCGTGGCCCGGATGGACGCAAAATTCGGCTTCCGCCGGCGATGCCGAGAGCGTATACTGGACCGTGGCCCGCGGTCGGCGTTGCCGCTGCTGCCCGTCGTGCGGTGGGCGAGAGCAGGACGCGCACGTCAATAGGAGGTAGGGCAATGCTCGGTCGGTCAACAGCACGATGCGCGGTCGCGGTTTGCTCCGCGATTCTGATCCAGATCATCGCCGTGCAGGGTTTGTGGGCGGCGCCCGTCACCGGGGAACGCTTCCGCCTGCCGCAGCCGGACGGCACCTGGATCGACGTGCGCATCTGGGGCGATGAGTTCTACGGCGTAACCGAGTCCTTGGACGGTTACACGGTCGTGCGCGACCCGGATACGCGCTTCCTTTGCTACGCGGCGCCGACCTCCGATGGCGATGAGCTGCGCTCGACCGGCGTGCCGGTGGGCTCGGCCGCGCCGGACGCCCTCGGCCTGGTGCCGCACCTGCGGATCAATCAATCCGCGGCCCGCGCCCAGG
>JAGVEP010000428.1 GCA_020058145.1 Phycisphaerae bacterium
GGCCGCCGCAAACTGCGTGGGCTCAGCGCCGAGCGCGATTCGCGGCGGCCGCTCGAGTTGGTTGAGCTTGCCAGCCAGCAGGGCCAGACCGGCGGGATTGCCGTCCAGCGCTTGGCGCCCGAACAGCGCGTCGGGCGGAGAACTCGGCATCACCCCGGCGACGTGCGCGAAGAAATCCGCCGCGGTGTCCGGCGTGCGTTCGTGCGTGCGGCTCTTGATGTTGACCCAGGCGAAGTTGCGGTAGCCGTGGCTTTCGTACCAGCGAATGGAGTCGATCGACTCTTCCTTGCAGATGGGAAAATCGAACTGGGTGCTGAGTATGAGCACGGGGTGATACAGCGAATGGGCGGTCAAGGTGGAATCCAGGATACTGGCGGAGAAGTCGCCTTGCCGCACGGCGCAGCAGGTGAAGCGGTCCGGATGGCGGTTGAGCATGTAGTGGGCGAGGTAGCCGCCGGACGAGAAGCCCGTGGTCAGGACGTTGCCCGGATCGGCATGGGTCGTTTGCAGGACGTGGTCCATGACGGCGAGCGAGGCCAACTCGTCTGATTTGAACGCCCGGTTGATGGTGTGGAGCGGGAACTCGCCGAAGAGGAAATCGAACGCCAGCAGTTCCGGGGCGACGACGATGCAGTTGTAGCGGTCGGCTTCGTGCTGCCACTCCAGGGCCTGCATGGGCGCCGTGTCATAGGGCTTCATGCCGTGGAAGGTTATGACCAGTGGCCAACGTCTCCGGGCACGATCCGCATCGCCGAGCGCCGCGTATTCCTTGGGCAGATAGAGGAAATAGTGACGCTTGGTGGTGGGCTCCGTCAGATAGAGCTGCTGACCCTCGCCGCGGGGCTGGGGCACCGCGCACCCGAGCAGCGGCCCGAGAATTCCCAGCGCAAGCCCGGCGCGAATTCCGAGCGACGGAAAGCAGCCGCAGGGAAATCGTGTCCTCGACAACGTAGCGTGTCCTCAGAGCGTCGCGAATTTCGGCACACCCCGCCGCGCTGATCCTCGTCGCGAACGGAGCCAAGCCCACGTGCATCAGTCTACCCGAAAACGGCGCGAGCACAACGTGGCACTACCCGACTCCTGCCCACGTGGTTCCGGCCGGAAACGGGCACGGCCTGCCGGGCAGATCGCGAAGCGCGTTGCCGGGCAGGCCGCGCCGTCGGCCAAGTGTAGTGCCGCACAATTATCAACGCATGGGTGGGGTGGCCATGCATGGGTGGGGTGGCCGTCTTGGCCGCCCGAGGCGCGGGTGATACGCCCACTCCACCCGGCGAGACGCCCACTCCACCCAGCTTATGTGCAGTTTCTAAGGAGGCATTACACTAGGTGTCGAAAGTACGCCGGCTTATGGGCACAGGGTCCCGGTGCTGAGCGCCTCGACGAATGGATTAATGTCGTCGAAGTCGATTACGCCATCGTTGTTGACGTCGCAGTTTTCCGCGCTGCACGGGGTGCCGCCGGACATCGCGGCTACGAACGCGTTAATGTCATCGAAATCGATGATCCCGTCGCAGTTGCAGTCGCCCCGGCAGACGCAAGGGTCGGGCGTGCAAGTCGTGCCGGCGCCTTTCCAGACTCCGCCCAACTGGCTGCACTGCGCCTGAGTCCGCCCGTTATAGCAGGTGGTGTCGACGCAGCACGCGCCGGTCACGGCGCCGGGGCAGACGTGAAACGCGCTGGACGTGTTGCGCGGATCCGGGGCCAGCACACTGAAATCGAGATTGTTGTTGTCGGTGTCCGTGCAGCCGCCGTCGGCGCGCAACACCGCGGTGGCGTTGGCCGGGCCGGGCGCCGGGCCGTCGCCTTCGAAGCAATTGGCCGCCGCACCATAGCCGATCAGGTCGACCACGCCGTGGCCGGCGTCCGGGCAGGTGATAGCGGGGAGTGATGTGCTGCGATTCACCAGGGCCAGCTTGCCGCGCGTAGCGCTGGGGTCGAGGTTGCCGATCAAGTCCGGCGTCGGAAGTGCGACGCCGGAGGATCCGCCGCTCGCGAGTTGAATCAGGTAATACTGCCCCGGCTGGAGCGTCGTAGCGCTTGGAATCACGAGCTTCTGACTGCCCCAACTCGTGCCGGTGAATGACGCGTACTGGATGGACCAGTCGGGCATCGTGAAGGCGGCGTCACCGAGATTGAAGAGTTCGACAAAGTCGTTTCGGTACGGCGCACCGCTGTTCCCGCCGCCGCCGTAAACCTGGCTGATGACGATATTCGGCGATTGGGCGAGCGCTGTGCCTGCGATCGCCAGCAGAGTGAGTGTGAGACAACCAGACGCTCGACCGCGAGTTCTTAGAAACATTCCGTACTCTCTCGTCTCCTGGAGCCGCTGAGAAACCAGAACACGAAAACGAAATGGCGGCGCGCCACGCCGCCGCAGCACTCGCTGGCGTCGGATGTGGTCCGCTGTCGTCCGCGCGCCTGCACGCCTCTGCCTGGACCGCGTCCGTGGTCGGAGACTTCTTCCTTCCGTGACCGAAGCTACTCTGCATCCTGACTGTGAAAGAATCGCAGAGGTCAGGCGGCATTGTCGCGCTGGCGGCGGTGGGTGTCAAATGGCCGGCACCGGTCTCGGTAATTCAGGGCTCGACCGGGCGCTGCGGGAGGATCACCGGCGGCTCCGTCAGCAGCCGCCGCGCGTCGGCCAGCGGCAACACGCTGGCCGCAGGATCAACGCTGCTCTGCAAGCGCTCGAGCGTCCAACTCGTGTCGCTCCAGAACGGTCCGACGGCGCGCCGTTGCAACGCTGTCAGACAGCCGCCGGTAGCGAGCCGGGCGCCGATGTCGCGGATGAGGGCCCGAATGTAAGTCCCGCGACCGCAAGCCACTTCGAAGTCGAGCAGTGGCCAGTCGTACCGGTGAACGTGAATCCAGTAGATTTGAATCCGGCGCGGCATGAGCACCGGGGTGCGCCCCGCGCGGGCCAGTTCATAGGCCGGCCGGCCACGCAGCTTGACCGCGCTTGTCGCCGGCGGGACCTGCTCGCTGACGCCCTCCAGGCCACGCAGAACCTCCGCGACTTGCTCTCGCGTGGGCGGCTGGACGACGGGCACACGGGTCGTGTCGAGCTCCAGGTCGAAGCTGGGCGAGGTGACGTCAAGTGCCGCGACCGTCCGATAAACCTTTGGTTGATTCATCAGTGCTTCGACGAGCTTCGTGGCGCCGCCCAGACAGATCAGCAGCACACCTTCGGCGAGCGGATCAAGCGAGCCCGCGTGGCCGCTGTGGCGCTCCCCCGTGATCCGCCGGACTTGCGTGAGCGCCTGCGTGCTCGTGATGCCGAGCGGTTTGTATAAATTGAGAATGCCGTCCATTCGGGTATCCTACCCGCGTCAGGCGGACTCCGGAGTGTTTTCATGCTTGTGCGTGGCGGCTCACGTTGGTCGGCGCAGCGCGTCGCGTTCAGCTTGCTGATCCCGCTCGCCATTGCGGGCTGTGCGGGCGCCTCGACGAGCAACACCAGCACGTCCCGCCGCAGCAGTGATGCCAATTCGAGCGGAGGCGGACGCGTGAGCGATGCAGCCCGGAAATACCCGCTGGATTCGTTGCCGACGGACAAACTCAGCATCAACGGCCACGTCTTTCGCGTGTGGTTGGCACGAGATTTTGACGCCCGCCGGCCGGGTGTGGTCGAAGAAGGGCTGATGCACGTCCCGTCGGAGGAAATCGCGGACGATCAGGGCATGCTGTTCGTGTTCAGCGATGAGAGCGTGCGCAGTTTCTGGATGCGGAACACGATCGCGCCTCTGGATATCGCCTTCGCGCGGGCCAATGGAACGGTGGTGAAAATCTGGCCGATGCCGCCACTGACTCTGCAAACGTTCAGTTCGCTCGAACCGGCTATGTTCGCCTTGGAAGTGAAACAGGGGACGTTTCAGCCGCTCGGCATCAACGAGGGGGACCAAATTGAGATTCCCGACACGGTTTTCACGGTGGAGTAGATCGCTGCGTCACTGCGGGTCGGCGGACGCCGCTTCGGCCGACTCCTCGCGGTTGCGCTGCCTCTTGATTGCCTCCCATTCGTCCTTCGTAACGAGCACCTCACGGGCCTGGCTGCCCTTGTATTCGCCGACGAGACCCGCCGCGCACATCTGGTCGATCAGCCGCGACGCACGGCCGTAGCCGATCGTCAGCCGGCGTTGCAGCAGGCTGACTGAGCCGCGGCCGGATTCGACGATGCTGTCGACCGCCTGGTCGAACATCTCGTCGCGTTCGTTGGCGGCGTTGCCGTCCGCACCGGGGATGCGGACGAGTTCGGGGTGAAACTCCGGGGCGCGCTGCTCGCGGCAGTGCTTGACCACGCGGCGCAGCTCGTCCTCGTCAACGAACGTGCCCTGCGCGCGGATCAGCTTTGAGCTGCCGGGCGGCAGAAACAGCATGTCGCCCTGACCCATGAGCACCTCGCCGCCGTTCTGATCGAGCACGATCCGTGAATCGAGCCGTGACGAGACGCGGAACGCGATGCGGCAGGGCAAGTTGGACTTAATGAGCCCGGTGACGACGTTCGCCTGCGGCCGTTGGGTGGAGACGATCAGGTGGATGCCCACCGCACGGCTCTTTTGCGCGATACGGCAGAGGAAGAACTCGACTTCCTTCCCCGAGGTCATCATCAGGTCCGCCAGCTCGTCGATCATGATGACGATGTACGGCAGCCGCACGGGTACCGCCGCCATTTCTTCATCGTTGGCGGGCCTGAGCCGCTCGCGCAGGCCGTTGTAGCCCAGCCGGTTGTACGAGCGGATGTCCTTGACGCCGGCCTCGGCGAGCAGCTCGTAGCGTTCGTCCATTTTCGTGGAAGCCCAGTCGAGAATCGCCTCGGCCTTCGCCACTTCCGTGACGATAGGGCACATCAGGTGCGGGACATCCTTGTACATGGCCAACTCGACCACCTTTGGGTCGACCAGGATCAGGTTCACCGCGGCCGGCGAGCGCGTGTACAGGATCGACATGATGAGGCTGGTGATGCACACGCTCTTGCCCGAGCCGGTCGTACCCGCGATCAGCAGGTGTGGCATACGCGTGAGATCGGCCAGCAGCGGCTGACCGGACGCGTCCTGGCCGAGGAACAGCGGGATCGCGAGGTGATCGAGCTTGGAGGCCGACATTTCGATCACCTCGCGCAGCCGCACCTTTTCCTTGTCGATGTTGGGGACTTCGATGCCGATCGTGCTCTTGCCCGGTAGGGGGGCGACCACGCGGACGGCGGGGGCCTTCAGCGCGCGAGCCATGTCGTTCGCCAGCGACGCGATCTGGCTGACCTTGATGCCGGGTGCGAGCTTCAGCTCGAACACGGTGATCACCGGGCCGGTCTCAATCGCGACGACCTGCACGGCGAGTTTGAATTCGTTCAGCGTCTGTTCGAGGATGTAGGCCTTCTCACGGCATAGATGCTCGATGGCCGCCTTGTCCAGCGGGAGCGAGCGGTCGAGCAGTTCGAGCGGGGGCAGCTTGTAGTCGCCGTCGGCGGCCCGCGACGCTGCGGTCTTGGCCAATTTGGCCGAGGGCGGTGCCGGCGCGGGCTCGATGCGCGCTTCCACGGCCGGCGACCGAGACGCGACCGGGACGGACGGTTTCCGCGGAGGCATACTGGGGCGTTCGGCCGGCGCCGGGTCGGCGAGTTGCACGCGCTGGACAGATCTCGATTCCGGGCTGAACGAAGGGACGACGGCCTCCGCGGCCGACTCGTCTTCGTCGTCATCGGCCACTGGCGCGGGCGTCTTGGCCGGCGGGGGCCGCGAACC
>JAGVEP010000186.1 GCA_020058145.1 Phycisphaerae bacterium
GCCGCGCAGCGCGTGGGCCGCCCGCGCAGGGAACGCACGCGCTGCGCGAAACCGGTCGCTTGCGCTCCCGGCTCGTTCTGGACCGGCCGCTGGCGCTCGCGACTCGGACAGGCCGCCCGAACTGTCATGCACCCCGACATGTTACATCGGCCACGGGCGGCCGACGCCGCAGGATTACTCCTGTCCGCGCGGCTTGGTCGCTTCCTTCAGCTTGACTTTGAGCGTCACTTCCTCGTCCTTGCGGACAACGACGACTTCCAGCGTTTGGCCGGGCTCCGCTTCGCGCATGGCTTCCATGTAGCCGTACATGTCTTTGATCGGGTGCTCGCCGATGCGGATGATGCGGTCGCCCTCCAACATGCCGGCCGCCTTAGCCGCGCCGCCATCGGCCACGGTGGCCGCTACGACGCCCGGTTGACTCGTCGCGGAATACTCCGGAGCAATACCCAGCCGCACCTGGGGTCGGCCGCGTCGCCCGATTTCGCCACCCGTGTGGCTCTTCTCCGGCTTCGCTGCGTCCGCCTGCGCCTCTTTGGCATGTTCGGCGGCGGGCTTGATCGGCGGCTCCTCTTCCTCCTCCTCCTCACCACCCTTCGGCAGCGTCACAAAGGTCGGGCCGGTTTCGAGACTCGCCAGCGCGCGCACCGTCTCGTGGAACATCGTCAGCACACGCGTCGCCCCTGCGGCGTCGATCAACTCCCAATCGTCTTCCGGCTGGTGGTACTGCTTGTGAACCCCGGTGAAGGGGAACAGCACCGGAATATCGTGGCTGTAGAAACTGGAATGGTCACTCGCGCCGAACATCCCGCCGCCGCCGCTGAGTGCCCGGTACTCCACGCCGGCCTGCTCCGCGGCCTGGCGCAGCAACTCAACAAACTCCTTGCCGCTGCCCACGCCATAGATCGTGAACTTGTGCTGGTTCAGTCGGCCGATCATGTCGAAATTGACCATGGCCCGGATGTTCTTGAGGGCCAGCGTCGGGTGCGTTACGAAGTGCTCGCTGCCGAGCAGGCCCAGTTCCTCGCCCGAGAACGTGATGAGGAGGATGTTGCGGCGCAGCCCGCGTTCCTGCCCAAGTGCGCGGGCCAGCTCGATCACGCCGGCCGTGCCGGACGCGTTGTCGTCAGCGCCGTTGTGGATTTGCCGCGTCAGGTCGCCAGCGCGGCCGCCGTGGGCCGGCACATTGCCCAGGTGGTCGTAGTGGGCGCCGAGCACAATCGTCTCATCCGTACCGCCGGTGCCTTTCAACAGCCCGAGCACGTTCTTGGCGTCCACCTGGTGGCTCTTGACGCCCGTTTTGAGGTGCAGCGTCAGGTTCATGTCCGCGGACAGCGGCTTGCGCTCGCGGTCGAGCTGGTCCTGCACGCTCGCCAGCTTCCCGAGACCGGCCTTCTTGACGAGGACCTCGGCGAGTTCGCGTGTGACGTGGACGATCGGCAACTCGTACGTCTGGTCGGTGAAAAACTCGTCGAAGGCGTACAACTTGTCATCGAGCCCGGCGCGCTTGGGCGGATTCACGATGAGCACGGCCTTGGCGCCCTGCTTCGCGGCCAGTTCCGCCTTGCGAATGAACATGGAATGCCGCGAGGGCGTCTGGCCGCCGAAATCCGCGTTCGGATCATCCGCGGGCGGTTCGTAGCGAAACATCAGCAGAATCTTGCCGGTGGCGTCAAGAGCGGCGTAGTCGTCGTAATCGTGCGCTTCGGCCTTGATCCCGTAGCCGGCGAAGGCGAGCGGTCCGTCCACGTCCTCCAGACTTGTAAACGGCAGCGGAATCCAGTCCTTGCGGACTTGCCATTTGTGATCGAGCCCGTCAACTTCCAGGAGCGCGTCGTCATCGACCAGTTGCTTGCCCCGCGTAACCGCGAAGTGCTGAAACCACGAGCCGTCGTCGCCCGCGGGCTTGAGGCCGGCCTCCGCGAACTGCCGGGCGATGTATTCCGCCGCCAAGTCGCAACCGGGCGTGCCGGTCAGCCGGCCTTCCAGCTCATCGCTCGCCAGATACTTGACGTGGGCGAGGTACTTGTCGGCGTCAAAAAGTGGCCTGGCAGCCGGCTGCGAGGCCGGCTCCTGGGCCGTGGCGGGCCACGCCGCCCACAGGGCAAGCAGCACAAACGCGAAGCGGGGGAGGCGCTTCTTCATGACGTACTCCGGGGGAACTGGCTGACTTCGGCTCATCGGCTAAGTCTACGCGCGGCGCCGACCCGCGGCAAACGCGGGCCCCCAGCACGCCCCAGGAGACGGGCCACCGGCTACTTTGCTGCGCCCCCTGGAAATCCGCCCGCCGGCGCTATACCTTGCCCGCATGTCGGCAATACGAACGTGGACCCACGGGGTAGCAGACTGGGGCAAGGTGACATGACGACCATGATGGACGAATCACGAACCATCGACCCAACGGAAACCCAAGATGAAGAGCTGATCGGTATGGACCTGTTGCGGGGCTGCGAAGCCGCCGCCCTCAACGTGTTCCATTGGATCGGCAAGGGTGACAAGGAAGCGGCCGACGCCGCCGCGACCGATGCCCTGCGCGGCATGCTGAACCTCACCGATATGTGCGGCACGTGCACGATCGGCGAAGGCATCAAGGACGAAGCGCCCGGCATTTTCATCGGCGAAAAGCTGGGGACCTGGCGCGGTGGATCACCCGTCGTCAGCATCGCCGTCGACCCGATCGACGGCACGACTCTGACCTCGAAAGGCCTGGCCGGGGCCATCACCGTGATCGCCGCCACGAAGTGCTCCAGCGTGGACCAGCGCACCCTGGCCGCGATTCCGAGCTTCTATGTCGACAAAATCGCGGTGGGACCGAAGGTGCGCGAGGGCACCGGCATGGTCCGGCTCGGCGCCAGCATCGAGCAGAACCTCGAAATCGTCGCGCTGAAGCTCGGCAAGCGCGTCCGTGACCTGGTGGTCTGCCTGCTCGACCGCCCCCGGCACGAGAAGATGGTCAATGACGTTCGGCGAACAGGCGCTGCGATCCGGCTGATCGGCGACGGCGACGTGGCCGCCGCCATCGCCCCAAGTCTGCCCGAAAGCGGCGTCGATGCCTACATCGGCATCGGCGGGTCGCCCGAAGCGGTGCTCGCCGCCGCTGCGATTCGTTGCCTGGGCGGCGAAATTCTGTGCCGCATGTGGCCGCGCGACGAGGAAGAGCGCAAGCGGCTGGAAGCCGATGGCTACAGCGACATGATGAAGCGGCAGTTCGCGACCTCGGACCTGGCGGTGGGCGAGGACGTGGTGTTCGTCGCCACCGGCGTGACGGATAACTCGCTGCTGAATGGCGTGCGGATTAACGGGCATATCGCCATCACGTATTCGGTCGTCATGCGGGCGCACTCCGGCACCGTGCGGTACGTGAAGGCGTTCCACGACCTGACGCGGAAGACCATTCACCTGGCGAGTACTTCGCGACACGAAAGGCTGTAGGGGAAAAGGCAACGAGGCAACGAGGCACGTAGGGACGTAGGGACGTAGCGACGGCTGAGAATATCGCTGGCCGGCGTGGCTAATGGCGCGGATTGCCTGGTTGCCTGATGGCCTCGTTGCCCGCTACGCCTACGGCGTGCTCAACAACACCACAAACGGGTTGATGTCGTCAAAATTCACGACCCCGTCGGCGTTGCCGTCGGCGTTGAGCCAATGGCAGCCCGGATGCGCGAGGTTCCAAGTCAGCGGGTCGGCGCCGAGCGTGGAAACGAACGGGTTGATGTCGTCGAAGTTGACCAGGCCATCGCAGTTCAGGTCGCCGTAGACGGCCTTCAGGCCCAGGCTGTGGTAGTAGCCCGCCGCGACGGCGACGAAGCCGCTGTTGGGCGCCGGGACGTTGCATTGGCCGTTGTAGTTGTCTCCCCACGCCACGATCGAGCCCGCATCTTGCCCACTAGCGCCGCCAACAATCAGCAACCCCAGCGCAACCACACAACTAGCTACCCGCACCTTAGCTGACATGGCCCTTGCTCCTCCGTGCGGCCCGAACGGCCGCCGCCAACGAGATCAACCTGGCCAGGCGCAATGTGGTACAGGTATCTTTCCCATTCCGGCGACGGGCGGGACGCCCGTGCTACCCACTGGCGCCTGGCGGGAATACCGTGCGGCCCCCACGGGTCGCAGCCCCGGTTTCCCACGACAATCCCATTCTACAACTTGGGCCACGTCCAACCAACCCCATCCGGCCAGCGCTGGCAACTTTTGGTCCGTGACACTTCCGGCGGGGCAGTCCATCCGAGCCGCGAGCGCCACCGAGCGGAAAACGAGCTCCGAGCGCCAGCGAGCGGGCCGCGCAGCGCGTGGGCCGCCCACGCAGGGAACGCCCGCGC
>JAGVEP010000492.1 GCA_020058145.1 Phycisphaerae bacterium
CGCCGTCCGAGCCTCAGGCGCGAGCCTGGGGTCCGCGCAGCGCGCTCCGCGGAAAACCCCACGCTGGCGCGTGGGGCTCGGACGGGAAGCACGCCGCGCAGGGCGGCTACCACAGTTCTGGCCTGCACCCCGTGCGGGAGAAGCGGTCGGGCGGTGGTCGACAGGGGCACGGCCGTCTGCTACAGTCTGCGCCCTCTTTAGCCGCGAGACGTCCGTTTCGAAAGGCCGGTCGATGTCCGACGTGTGCAATGTTGCGCTGCTGGGACAGAAATTCATGGGGCGCGCCCACAGCAACGCGTACCTCAGGGCGGCCAAATTCTTCAATTTGCCGTTGACCCCGGTCATGCACAGCATCGTGGGGCTGGATCTGATTGCGCTGGCACCGTTCGCCGATCGCTGGGGCTGGAAGAACTACAGCACCACGTGGAAGGACGTGGTGAAGGACCCCGACATCGACCTGGTAGACGTGAGCACGCCGAATTACATGCACGCCGAGCAGGCGTGTACGGCCCTGGCGGCTGGGAAGCACGTGGCCTGTGAGAAGCCGCTGGCGCACACGCTGCGGGACGCCCGGCTGATGAAGAATGCGGCCGTAAAGGCGCGCAAGTGCAAGACGTTTGTCTGGTACAACTATCGGCGTTGTCCCGCGGTGGCGCTGGCCCATCGCATGGTGCGGGAGGGGCGTCTGGGGCGGCTCTATCACGTCCGGGCGTCGTTCCTGGAGAGCTGGGGCGGACCCGAGACGCCGCTGGTTTGGCGGTTTCAGCGGAAGTACGCGGGCAGCGGGGCGCACGGCGACTTGAATTCGCACCTCATCGACCTGGCACGGTTCATTACGGGACAGGAGATCGTCGAAGTTTCGGGAGCGGTTGCGGAGACATTCATCACGGATCGGCCGCTGCCGAGCAGCGCGAACCGTGTGGTCCCTGGCGGGATGCCGGGCAAGAAGCACGTCGGCAAGAGCGACGTGGATGACTGCACGCTATTCCTCGTGCGGTTCAAGGACGGCGCGGTCGGGAGCTTCGAGGCCAGCAGGCTGGCCACGGGGCATCAGAATCACAACGGTATCGAACTCAACGGAGAATTCGGGGCCTTGCGTTTCAGCTTCGATGACATGAATTCGCTGTGGTTCTACGACAATCGCGAAGCGGGGGTGGCGGCCGGGTGGCGGAAGATTGTGTGTACAACCCCCGGGGAGCACCCGTACGCCGGCGCGTGGTGGGGAGAAGGTCGCCCCCTGGGCTACGAGCACACGTTCGTGAACATGGTGGCCGACATGATGGCGGTGCTGGCGGGGGAGGAGCCCATTGTGCCGCTGCCGGACTTCGCGGACGCCTATGAGACTCAACGCGTCCTCGAGGCGGCGCTGCTCGCGGCCAAACACCGGGCCGCGGTGAAGCTCACGGAAATCAAGTAGGCCGGACCTCGCGCGCGAAGCGGAGGTTGTTCTTGCTGGCGAGCGGCCGATAACCTGTGGCACAGGCTTCCAGCCTGTGGTTTCACCGGCAAGATGCCGGTGCCACATCAAGTTGTGGGATAGGCTCTTCCCGCAGCGAGCGCAGCCCTACATCTCCACCCACGCTCCGTCTTTCTGCTGGCTGCGCACCGCGGCGTCGATGAACGCGATTCCCGTCCGCCCGTCCTGCACATTCGCGTACTTGCTGCCGTCGCAATGGAACGGCTGGCCCTCCAGGTACGCCCGCACGTCCTGCTCGAAGCAGCGATGCAGCCGGGCGAACGCGTCGTGGAACGCTTCCGCATGCCCCGCCGGGATGTTCGGCTCGGCAAGTAACTCGGCGGGCACGTCGGGCAGGAAGCCATCGTTCGCAGTGACGGCCCCGCGCCAATACGTGCGATCCGGCTGATTGGGCAGTCGGATGATGAGCTTTTCGGAATCTTCCTGCACCCAAACCAATGAGCCCTGGGTGCCGTTCACCTCGATTCCCAGGTCGTTCTTGTGCCCGATCGCGATCTGCGAAGCCCGGACGAGACCGCGACCGCCATTCGAGAGCTCGCAATAGGTGGTGAAGTGGTCGTCAAGCTGCCGGCCGGAAACGAAGGTCTCCAGGTGCGCGCGCAGCCGTTTGATTTCGAGGCCGGTCACGTAGCGCAACTGCATCAAGGCATGTGTGGCGATGTCCCCGCCGCAGCAGCTCGCGCCGGCGCGCTGCGGATCGACGCGCCATTCCGCCTGCACGACGCCCTGGTCCTCGGTTCGGCCGGCGAGCCAGCCCTGGAGGTAGTACGCATCGACCCAGCGGACCTCGCCGAGCAGGCCGCTGCGGACGATGAAACGCGCGAGCCGGCTGGTCCAATGGCCGAGGTACGTGTGGGCCACGCCGAACGGGATTTTTCGCCGCTGGACGGCAACCGCGAGCCGGTCCGCCTCGTCGAGCGTAGTGGTCAGCGGTTTTTCGCAGAACACGGGGATGCCGGCGTCGATGCACTTCATGGCGGGGTCAAAGTGTACGTGATTCGGCGTCACGATCACCATGTAGTCGACGCGCTCGCCGACCGGCTTCTTGGCCTCGGCGGCGATCATCTCGGCGTAGCTGGGGTAGCCACGGAGCGGGTACGGCCAGTTCTCGGCTTCGCGCAGGGCCACCTTGGAATCGGGGTGCAACGCGGCAGCGACCACACGGCGCGTGCCGTCGAAGTGGATGGCACGCTCGTGCGGGTGCACGATAAAAGCCCCGGCGCCACCGCCGATCAAGCCGACATTCAGGGGCCTGGGGGACATGGATTGTTCCTTTGCCGAAAAGCCTGAAAGACCGTTTGGCGGATTCTCCGCCGGTGCGTTCGCTTTCTCAAGTGGGCTGGGCTACGCGCTCGTCCACAGATTTCGCAGATTTCGCAGGCAGGACGTTATGGAGTCGCAGCCCATTCAGAACACGAAGCGCCAGCGAGTGATTCCGTGGGGTGGGCACCGCCCACCAAACCGACAGGTAGGCTGTGCCGCCTTCCGAAACTCGGCTACTGGGCGGTCCGCAGATTCCCCAGATTTCGCAGATTCGAAGTTATCGAGCCGCGAGCCCATCTGCGAAATCTGCGTCATCTGCGGACTCATCGTTTTCCTCTCCCTGGGACCGCAACAGCCTGTTTGCCCACCCAACCGCACCTGCGTGGAGACCCAAAGGGAGCCGGGCTTCGAGTACGCAGCCCAGCCTACGGCCTACCTATCGGGCGGGCCTCGAGAGAATCGCGCTCAACTTCGTCCGCTCTTCGTCTGACATTGGGCGCGCCTTGCTCACAAACTCCCGCAGTATTCCTCCAAAGATCGCCCCGAAGTGGTAAAGCAACGATGTTCCTGTCGCTTGGCCAATGCGAAGTGCCCAGACGATCGAGTCGTAGCTCATCCTGGTTTGGGGATCCTCGATTGTGGTTGTAACGGTTACGGGTTTGTTGTCGGAGAGACTCATATGCAGTCCGTTGTAGAAGTCCTTTTTCCGCGCTCGCTTACGCGGCGAGCGTCGTTTCCGGCAATCGCGCGGCCTGACCGGCGAATGGTGCCGGGCGCCAGTTCCAGAGGCCGCCGCGGCGCG
>JAGVEP010000503.1 GCA_020058145.1 Phycisphaerae bacterium
GCGGCCCTTCCGGCGGCCGAGTTATCCACAACCGTGCTGCGCCGGCTGCGGGGCCGCTCCGCACGGTCATGGATAACGTCGGGAACCGTATCAGGGGCGTTGTCCGAAATGTGGGCGACCGATCCGCGTGCGCGTAGGGCCAGACGGTATTAGCGCACGGTTGTTTCGAGCCCGTTAGAGCGGTTTCCATAAAGCCCCGGCGTCGCGCGCGAGGGCGAGGCTCCGGCCGAGCCGCGGCTCGCCGGGACGCTCGCCCTCACCAGGCAGCCGACCATTCTTGGAACCGCGCTACTGTCCCGCGTCCTGCGTTGACGTGGCCGCCTCCAGTATCTCTCGGAGCACGGGCATGTCGTTCATCCGCGCGCGGGGCACGTATCGTCCGTCGATGAAGATCGTCGGGATACCGTGGATGCCCGTGGGCATGCCCAATCGCAGCCTAGGGAGCTGCCGTCCCGCCTCGGTGTCTTCGACGATGCTCTGCCGAACGTCGTCGCTGTCCATGGCCACCAGCAGCGCGTTCGCATCAAAACCCGCCTGGCCCGCGGCGGTGCGGAGGGCTTCGTCGCTGAAGCTCCTCTGGTTCTCCATCAGCCAGGCGTGCAGCTTCCAGTAGCCGTCATTGCCGCCCAGTCGGCCCGCGGCCTCGGCGGCCTGCGCTGCCCGGCAGGCGAGCGGAAAACGCCGCTCCTTGATGTTCGGATTGCAGTCGCTGTTGAAGGGGTAGTGCCGGTAGGTGTACTGAGTATCCGTCCGCTTACCGACGAAGCCGCGGATAATCGCATCCAGCTCGGCGGTAATGGGTTCCTGGTAGTCGCCCCACAGCACGATTTTGTGGACCGCGTCGGTCGGACCCAGCGTCCAGGCGTGAAGATCCGCCGGCAACGGGTAGATGCTCTGCTCGCGCCAATCAGCGACACACTTCTCGAGCGCCAGCGGCGGGTGGTCGAAGCTGGGCGGCCGCGGCGGTGGGTTTGTGGCGGCCAACTCCTCAACCGTGCGTACCAGGGCCATGGGCGCATCCCAGCCCTTCAATTCCACGCCGTTGATGAAGATCATCGGAGTGAAGAACAGACCCAAGCGTTCCGCTTCCGCCGCGTCCTCGCGCACCGCTCGCAGCGTCTGCTCGCCGGACATCAACTTCAGAAAGCCGTTCGGGTCGTAGCCGAAGCTGCGAATGGCCTCTTCGACCTGCTGCGTGGTTTCAAACACGCCACTGCGGGCGAACAGCCAATGGTGCATCTTCCAGAAGCCGTCCGATCCCCAGAGCAGGCCGGCGGCTTCGGCCGCCCGCGCGGCCCAGCAGCCGTTGGGTTGCTGGGTCTTCTTGATACCGGGGTTACAGTCCGAATTGAACGGGAAGTGCTTGATAGAAAAGCAGATATCGCTGCGATTCTGCTTGAGCAGCAGGACTTGCCGCTCGATTTGGGCGCAGTCGATGCACTGGTAGCCGGTGAACATCACGACGCGGATCGGGGCCTCAATCGGTCCCGAGGGATAGCGCCCGATGAAACCGGTGGAGTCGGTGGCGGCTGGCGCGGGGGTCGTCGTGGTGCGCGGCGGCGCGGCGGGCGACGTGCCGGGTTGCGTCGCCGGTGCAGTCGCGGTGCCCGGGGTGGCCTGCGTCGTCGCGCTCGGCTGTGTCTGGGGCGGTTTCTGATCGCGCGAGCGCTCGATCATCTCTTGGAGGGCCTGACCGCGGTTCGCCTCGGCAGCCGCGGCGGTAGTCGCGTGTACTTGCCGATCCCAAAGCGCCAGGACTGCCGTCACCAGCACGAAAACTCCCGCCAGGATGGCGACTGCGGGCCCGGCTCTGGCAGTTCTCGCTTTCGTCCGCTCGAGCGTGATCCAGAACAGGAAGTTCCCCACATGTGCCGCCAGGCAGTAGTTGCACAGCAGTTTCTCGATTACGAGGATGATGCAAAAGCCCAGCGAGCCGAGCACGCCCAGCCGGGCCAGCCAGCGGATGGCCGCGGGCAGGGCCGCCCGCGTGATCAGCCACGCTGCCAGAATGCCCAGAAAATACGCCAGCCCGACGTACGACATCGGCCACCCGATCCCCGGCACGCGGCCCCACACGCTGCGGGCGGCCTGATGGCACGGGCTGTCCTCGCCGCAACCAGGCAGCTTTACGGCGCCGAGGTACTCGAGCGTGAGGAGCAGCGACATGAGGACGCTGCCGGCCAGGAAGACCGTCCCGAGCACGGCCGCCCAGGCGGGGGCGGGCTCCGGGGCGCGTGCCGTCCGGGCCGCCGCGGGCTTGCCCGCGTTTGTACGTTGTTGGTTGAGTTTTCTGGCCATCACGCCTCCAGCGGAATCCAATAGCTAGCGAGCCTGGTCGCCAGAACGTCACTTTACCCGAGCCCCGGCAGCGTTCCAACTCCCGACCGCGTGTCAACCGCCGGGGAGCATCGGCGTCTCGCCGGTGCGAACCGCTCACGAACGACGATTCGTACGATGCAGTTCTTCTGAATCACTACACTAATTGGCGGTCGAAGTTCCCGTCGTCCCGGTCGGTGTCAGCCCGAGCGCGTTGCGGGCCGCGTCCACGAGCAGCGGCGTAACCGCGTTGAAAAACCCGTTGATCGCGGACTGGTTCGCGATCGTGAGGCACGGCCCCGTCGTCAGCAGCGGCAAGGCTGCCAGTCCCAGTACAATGGCACGCAGCGTGCGAAGAGGGAAGCGCATCGTGACACCCAACCGCCACATCAAACGGGCGGTCGCGGCATTCTACACGTCGACGCCGGCGCAAACCAACTGTACGCGGCTGTGCTCGGGCGGCATAATAGGGGTTTGGGCGGCCACGCCGCACGGTTCAGCACACGGCGTGTCCGGCCGGGCCCATAGCTCAGTTGGTTAGCCCGGATTATTCACGATCCAGCATCTTTTCTCTCATCCTTGGCCCGTTTCGCCGCGTAAAACAGAGTGAATCGACGCACGGTCCACGGAACGGGAGCAGCACCTCATGGGTGAAGGCCACGGATGGTTGTTTGAGCCCACGTTCAATCGCGCGATCAAGCTGCGGCAGGCCCTTGACAGAGCTACGCCCTGTCAAGGGCAGGCGGATCCGCGGATCACTTCCGACGCCGGGGCGCTGCTGCTGCGTGAGGCTGATCATCGGCTGGGGCTGACGGCGGACGGCCGACACGGGGGTCGGCCGCTACAGCTGCGTGAGGCTGATCATCGGCTGGGGCTGACGGCCGACTTGGCCGGGCAGCTCACGGACCCGCGCGAGGACGCCTCTCACAGCATAGCTACAGCCCAGCACCACGCTTCCCGCCACGGGGCAGCGTAGTGCTTGGCCGACTGCTTTTCCGAAATCCCTGCTTTACGCTATGGCACACACCTCAAATCTGCGTTCATGGCTGCTTCGCTGGAGCGCTGGATTTCACTCGATACCCCAGAGCTGGCGCGCTTCGGCTACGTCGCGGATCTTCGCTACGTACCCGGTCGAAAGCGTCATCACCAGGACCTCAACCGGCTGGCCGTCGACAGCGTTGACGGTCTCGCGCGTGTACTGGCCCGCGGCATACAGGGAGGCCGCCTCCTCGCGGGCCGCCGACCACTCGCCATCCGTCATCACGGGGCGCCCGTCTCCGATGCTGAAGACACTTCCGTCGGACAAGGTGTACTCAACTATGTAATTCGACGTTTGCTCTGAGAAGATCTGCCCTTTGAAATCCCCCCTGCCGAGGGCGATCATCTCGGAGATTTCATCCTGGCGCGCCGGCGTCAGCTCCGGCCGCGGGTATGGTTGCTGTTCAAACTGTGTGAACGGGCGCCCGTCTGGCAGGGTAAACTCCACGACCAGCATACCCATGCTCGACCCCACGATCGTTCCGGCGCCGGACTTGACCTGCTCGGTCACGTAGGCATACGCCGCGAACCGATCCGCCTTCGACATCGGCGGAAAATTGTCGAACTGCTGGATAGCCTCTCCGTTGGACAGCACATACCGGACCAAGTACATTACCGTTCCGTTCGGGAAGCGGCGGAGCGAAGCGAGCTCTCCGCCGCCGGCAGCGCGAATCTGCCGCCATTCCGCGCGCGCGGCGGGATTAGGGTGCTCCCCGATGTCAAGTGTCTCGGATGTCCCGTCCTGAAAATCGAACCGAACGACGTACACACTGGGGCGGTCGGGAGTGTCCGGCCTCTTCTCAAGAAGAGTGACCTGTCCGCTCTTCCAGAGAGCGATCATCTCAGCGCGGTGCGCCGGATCCACGTCGGAGAACATCACCTCATCGGATGACTCTTTCTCGGTCCACGCCCAAGTTGTAGCGAATACGTAGCGGCGGTAGGTGTAGGTGCCGGCGGCGGCCGCCAACAGGCTTGCGAGTGTAATCCCCGCAAACAAGGCGGTACGCCTGCGTCGGGACATGCCTCCGCGCGAAACGGCTCCCCAACGGGGCGACAATCGCTCTGCTAGTGCTTGCATGTACGGACCTGGTGCGAGCGTCGGCACGCTTAAGGCCAGCAGGTCCTGATCGAATTGCTCCGGATTCATTTCGTTTCTCCATACTACGTCGGCCACGGGGAGCCGACGCTACATTGACGGGGGGCGGACGCCGAGTTGCGCCCGTAGCTGCATCAGGCCCCGACGAAGTCGTGTGCGCACTGTCGACTCGGGAGCTTTCACGATCTTTGCAATCTCGCCGGCGGTCAGACGCTCGAAGTAGCGCAGGCTCAGCACGGCGGAATATTTGTCATCGAGACGGGACATGGCGGCGCTGACGGACTCAAAATCCAGCGCCTCACCCGCAGGAGGCGTCTGCCGGGTGAGGCGGGCCCGCCGCCACTCTTGAAAACGTTCGTATAGCCGGCTGCGGGCCCGCTCCGACCGGAGGTGGCGCCGCAGCTCGTTACCGACAACCCGGTAAACCCAGGCGGTGCAATTGTTTGCGTCCACATTGGGAGCGGCCGGAACCAACCGGACGAATGCCGATTCGACGAGTTCCTCGGCCAGCTCGCGGTCGCGAACCCGCCGGTATAGATAGTTGAGGGCGAGCGGGTAGTATCGTCGGAAGAAGGCATCGAAGCTCAGCTCGTCAACGCGCATAAGTGCCCGGCGAAACGATGGCGGCGCTTCCGCAGGCCTCGCAACCTCATTAGAATACTCTGGCACAAGCGATACAGACATATTCTGCTCCCGCTAAGTAGTAAATGCGCGCGACGACGCTTTCGTTGCGGCGAAGGGGCTGGAATATCGCGAGTGACATCAGAATATGTGTAAGTTCTTTGCCCGGCTGCACTTGGGCTGGCCACGCGGGTCCGGCGTGCTATGAAGGACTGTTGACGCGCTGGGGGCGCGAAGCAAGGGGAGTGCGTGGGGTGGGCGGCTCTTGGCGGGATTTGGTACGGCGGTGCGGGAGTTGCTTGATCTGGGCTTCGAGTACGCAGCGCATCTTACGAGCTCCCAAAGGCGGCGGGCAGAGCCCGCCCTACCCACTTCGAGTACTCAGCCCAGTCTACGATCTACGATATGGCGGCTGCCGTTAGCCTTTGACCGCTCCGAGCGCCAAGCCGCCGACGAACTGCTTCTGGGCGACGAAGAACAGCAGGATGCAGGGCAGCATCGTCACCACGCTCGCGGCCATGAGCAGGTTCATGTCGCTGAAGTCGCCGTACTGGTTCTGGAAAGAGTTCAGGGCTACGGCCAACGTCATCTGGTCTTCGCTCTGCAGGTAGATCAGCGGACCCAGGAAATCGTTCCAGGTCCCAATGAACGTGAAGACGGCCGTGATGGCGAGGACGGGCCGGCAGAGGGGCAGCATGATTCGCCACCAGATGCCCAGATGACCGCAGCCGTCGAGGCGCGCGGCTTCAACCAGGGCCTCGGGAATCTGCGCGAAGAACTGGCGAAACAGGAAGATGAAGAACGGGGCGCCGAAAAACGCGGGGACCACCAGGGGCCAGAGCGTGTTCACCCAGCCCAGCGAACGGAACACGAGGAACAGCGGGATCATGGTCACCTGCGCCGGCAACATCATGGTGGCGATCATCACGATGAATGCGGCGCTGCGGCCGCGAAAGCGCAGGCGGGCAAACGCGTACCCGGCGAGGCTGCACGACAGGACCTGACCGACGACACACAGGGTCGTGATGACGACCGTATTGGCCAGGGCATCCGCGAACCCAAGCCCCGGCCGGCTGCCGATTTTCCGCAGGGCCGCGGGGTAGTTGGAGAATTGCGGGTGCCTGGGCAGCCAGTGGAAGGTGGCGGCCGAGCCGCTGGCCCCCGCCTGGGCGGTGGTGGCGAGGCTGGTGACGCCCATCCAATAGAATGGGAACGCCATCGCGATAGTACCGAGCACCAGCAAACCGAGCGCCAGGCTGTTGTGGCCACGTTTCATCGACGCACTGTCCGCTACGTTTTCAGAGCCTCGTAATACACGAATCGGCGTGTGCCACGCATGACGAGCAGCGTGAGCGCCAGGATCAGGAGCAAAAGCAGCCAGGCCATCGCCGAGGCGTAGCCCATGGCGTGCAAGTCAAACGCCTGCTTATAGACGTAGTACACGTAGAAATTCGTGGCGACGCCGGGCCCGCCGCCGGTCATGACAAATACCTGCGTGAAGATCTGGAACGACGCAATGATCGCCATAATTGTGTTGAAGAAGATGACCGGGCTGAGCAGCGGCAGCGTCACGTTGCGCAAGCGGCGCCATCCGGTGGCGCCGTCAATCTCCGCGGCCTCATAGAGGTCTTTGGGGATGCCCTTCAGGCCGGCCAGGTAGATCATCATCGTGCCGCCGATGAGCCAGAGGTTGAGCAGCGCGAACGCCGGCACGCCCCAGTTCATGGCGTCACGTTCAAACCACGCCGGCGTTTTCCACCCGAGGGTGATCAGCCAGGGATCGAGCAGCAACTTGAGCAGCCCATGCTCATGGTGGAAAACCCATTTCCACATGATGGCCAGGCCCACCCCGGCCAGTACGCTGGGCAGGTACCAGATCGCGCGGAACAGGCCGATGCCGCGCTGCTCGCGGTTCATCAAGACCGCGGCGATGAGGGCGGCGATCTGGCTGCTGGGAACCGCCAGCAGGGCATACCAACTCGTGACATACAAGGCGCGCTGAAAGCGGTCGTCGTAGCCGAGCAGCTCGCGAAAATTGTCGAGTCCGACCCACTCGGCCTGATCGAGCGGCCGCAGCGCGCTCCACCGGGTGAAGGCCAGCAGCAGCGACAACACAATCGGGAACGCTGTTAGACCCGCGAAACCGATCAGCCAGGGGCTCACCATCGTCAAACCGGCACGTTCCTCCTGGCCGGCCAGCCGCCCAGGGCGGTGCCACCACCACCAGCCGCCAGCCGCCGCCAATAGCACGCCGAGCGGAATCAGAATCCAAGCCGTGATCGCCCCCCACGGCATCGGCACGTAGGACGCGCGGAACACCGTGGGCGTACGGTTCGACTCCCACGCGCGGGCGACGGCCGCGAGCTCGGGCGCCGTGGGCTGGCCCAGCTTGTAGACGTTCTCCAGGCCGCCTTTGAGCTGGTCGGCGAAGCGCAGGTCGGCCGGCCATTCGATCGGGCGTGCCACCAGCGCGGCCGACAAATAGACATCGTTGTTTACCGGCTTGCGAGCCGGGTCGTTGAAGCAGCGGCTATAGGCCACGCTCTTGAGCGACGGAATGGCCAGTCCCGTTTCGCAAATTCGCTCCTGGCCGCGCGGCCCGCACAGGTACTTCATCAGCCGCCAGGTCTCGCGCGGGTGCTTATTCTGCTTGGACATGGCCCAGGCCGTCGTCAAGACTCCGCCACTGGGCGGTCGGCCGGCGGCGTGCGGCAGCGGCGCGAAGTCCCAGTCAAACTGCTCGATCCGGCGATACGTCGGCACTTTCCAGCGGCCGTACGGGCCGGCCAGCCCGATTCGGCCCGATAGGAACGGTTCCTGCGCGGTTTCGAGTTGGGTCTTGGCGCTCAGCAACATGCGGCCTTCGTCGTGGAACCAGGAGCGCAACTGGTCGAGGGCGGCGACCACCGCCGGGTCGGTCAGATGGAACTCCTTGAACCCCGGCGACGCGACGTCGAGACCATACGTGTATAGATAGCTGCGTACGACCGACTCCCAGGTTACGAATTCCGCTCCGTGGCAGCCGGGCAGCTTGCCAATCGCGCGGGCGGCGGCGGTGAACTCTTCCCACGTCCAGCCGTCTGTGGGCGGGAACTCCACGCCGGCCTTCCGGAACAGGTCCTTGTTGTAATAGAAGCCGAGGGTCGTGAAATCTTTGGCCAGTCCCACGAGCGTTCCGGTGCCGACCCGACCCGTGGCCTCGTCATAGCGAAACGCATCCAGCACGGCCGGAAAGAAATCACCGAGTTGCAGGGCATCGGCTGCCCCGCGGGCCTGGTCCTCGCGGATGAATTCCTCGATGTCAGCCAGCAGACCCTTGGAGGCCACATCCGCGACCTTGTCAAAGTTCAGGTAGAAGGTGTCCGGCGGCTCGCCGGCGGCCAGCATCGTCTGCAGCTTGGTTTGCAGTTGCGATGGGTCGCTGACGTTGTTGCGGACGATCCGCACGTCCGGATTCTGCTCCTCAAACTCCGCGACCAGCCGGGCGACAATCGCATCTTCGTTCTTGTCCCCCCAGTGCAACATGGTGAGCTGCACCTGGTCCGCCCGACGGTTTTCCCGGCGCAACGGCCGCGTTGCCACCCAGGCAAACGACCAGACGACCACGAGCACGGCCGCGACGGCCAGCAGCGAGCGGAGCAGCCGCAGAACCCGTTGTGGGAGTTGACTGTTCACGAGAATTCCAGCGCCGCGTCGTCGGGGTGATCCACAATCCGGCGCGCGGGTACCGGCTTCGCCGCCGGCCGGCCGCGAGTATAATGTTGCCCATGATCTACTTCAAACCATCGACAAAGTGCGGCCGGCGGACGCCTTGGACCGTCGTGCTGGTGCTCTCGTGCAGTCTGGCGACCTTCATTGTCCCGACGCAGGCCGCGGACTGGCCACCGGCGCCGCCGCTCAGGATCAACCCCGACGACACGCCGGGTGCCTTGCCGCCCTCGATTCAAGCCGCGGCGCCGGCGGACGGGCGCTGGCGCTGCACGTTTCACTTCAAGCCGGACGCGGGGGCCCAGACCGTCACGCTCGCGGGCACTTTCAACAACTGGAGCCGCGACGCGCTGCGGCTCAGCGGCCCGGATTCCGCGGGCCTCTGGTCGGGGCAGCTTGAGCTGCGGGCCGGTGTCTACGAGTATAAGTTCGTCGTCGATGGGACACGCTGGTTTCACGACCCGCGGAATCCCGATGGCGCCAACGACAACAACAACGGGCAGAACTCGGTCCTGAGGCTCGGGCGGATCGCGAATCTGAAGTCGTCTGGCGGTCGGGTTGGCGACGGGCAGATCGAGGGACTGGCGCTGGAGCACAATCCGCTGTCGCCGCTGTACCGCCAGGTTCTGCCGGAAGGCAAGCTGCTGGTGCGCCTCAGGACGCTCGCCCATGACGTGGAGCACGTCGGCGTGGCTCTGCCATCCGGTTCCAGCGTCACAATGTCAAT
Source organism: Phycisphaerae bacterium (assembly GCA_020058145.1). Taxonomy (GTDB): domain Bacteria; phylum Planctomycetota; class Phycisphaerae; order UBA1845; family Fen-1342; genus JAGVEP01. Next base: position 9,507 of record JAGVEP010000503.1, read on the forward strand.
CGTCGACCAAGGTCCGCTGTTCGCCCTGTGGGAAGGCATCGCGCCACTGGCGGTCGCAACCGACTACACGTTCTTGCTCGTGGACGGGCCGCTGCGCGCGACCCAGCCGCAGACGTATGGAGTGTCCATGCCGAAAGCGCTGTTCCGCACGCCGAATTGGGCCAAGCACGCGGTCTGGTACCAGATCTTCCCCGAGCGGTTTCGCAACGGGGACCCGTCGAATGATCGCCAGCCGGTGCGACCTTGGACGAGCGAGTGGTTCACACCCTCGCCGTGGGAGACGCAGAGCGGGCAGACGTTCTACAAGTACTTCGTCTTCGAGCGGCAGTATGGCGGCGATCTCGCGGGGATCGAGGAGCAGTTGCCGTATCTCAAGGACCTCGGCGTCAATGCGCTGTATCTGAACCCGATCTTCCAGGCCGCGGGCAATCACAAATACAACGCCACGAACTACGTGCACGTGGACGAACATCTCGGCGTGGCCGGCGACTACGCAGCCGTCGCGGAACAGGAAGATCTCAACGACCCGCGGACGTGGCAGTGGACGCCGTCGGACCGCTGCTTTCTACGCCTGCTACGCAAAGCGCACGAGCTAGGCTTCAAGGTCGTCTTGGACGGCGTCTTTAACCACGTCGGCACGCAGCATCCGGCCTTTCAGGACGTGAAAAAGAACGGGAAGAACTCGAAATACGCCGATTGGTTCAACATCACGTCGTGGGAGCCGTTCCAGGTGGAGGGTTGGGCCGGCGTGGATTCCCTGCCGGTGTTCAAGAAGAGCGCCACCGGCTTCGCCAGTGCCGCCGTCAAGCAGCACATCTTCAACGTCACACGCCGCTGGATGGACCCGGACGGCGACGGCGACCCGCGCGACGGCATCGATGGGTGGCGCCTCGACGTGCCGAACGAGGTCCCGGCTCCGTTCTGGGCCGAATGGCGCCAATTGGTGAAGTCCATCAATCCGGAGGCCTACATCGTCGGCGAGATCTGGGATCGGGCGGAACTCTGGCTGGATGGCCGGCAATTTGATGCGGTCATGAACTACCCGTTTGCGCGGGCCTGCGTGGCGTGGGTTCTTGATCACAAGCTGAAGATCACGGCCAGCACGCTGGATCGTCGGCTGCGGGAGCTGCGGCTGGCCTACCCGCAGGAAGCGACCGTCGTGCTACAGAATCTGCTCGACAGTCATGACACCGACCGCATCGCGTCCATGGCGCGCAATCCCGACCGCAAGTACGACGACAACAACCGCTCGCAGGACAACGGGCCCAACTACGACAACTCGAGACCGTCGCCGCGGGAATACGCCCGGGCCCGCCTCACGGCGCTCATCCAGATGACCTATGTTGGCGCGCCAATGGTCTATTACGGCGACGAGGTCGGGATGTGGGGGGCCGACGACCCGACCTGCCGTAAACCGATGCTCTGGGAGGACCTCCAGCCGTATGCGCAGCCCGACGAGAACTTCGTCATGGCGGACCAGTTGGCCTACTACCGGCGGATCATCGCGCTGCGGAATGCACATCCGGCGCTGCGCACCGGCGACTTCCGGACATTACTCACCGACGACGCGGCCGACGTGTGGGCGTTTCTGCGCCGCGAGGATCAGGAGCAACTCGTCGTCATCCTGAACGCCTCAGACGAGGAGCACGTGGTCACGGTTCCCCTGCCTGGCGATGCGCCGGGCGCGTGGCGTGGCGTGTTCAATGTGGAGGGGGCCGTCGCGGCGTCAGACGGCAAATTGGTCGTCACAGTTCCGGCGGTTGGCGCTGCGGTGCTTGTGGGGGCGACGACGAGATAGGGTTCACGCCGCCGGCCGCGCGCCACAACGCCGACCCGCAACTGCCCGCCCTCAATCCGAAGCCCGGCCCCTCGACATCCGGTAACGACCGGCTCGCGGCGCGTGTGCCTGCATGGACCTCGGTCCGCGTATTTGATATACACCGAGGGGGGTGGGCAACATGACCGATGACCGGCCACCGAGTGGCCGCAGCAGTGGGCAGGAACCGACATGGGAAGTACGTCCACCACCCTGCGTAGGGACTGGTTCGTACTTGCACTTGGCGTGGGCCTGGTGTGTTGTGCGTTGTCAGCCGCATCGCAGGCAGCGGGCGCGCCGCACAGGGACAACTATGGGCTGAAGCTAGACGGTACCAGCGGCTACGTGGCCATGGGGCCGGCTCCAGGGCTGGGCAGCGCCACATTTACGCTCGAGACGTGGTTCAAACGCCTCGGGCTCGGCAGCACGGCCAGCTCGGGCACTGGCGGCATCGCCGGCGTGCCGTTGATCGGCAAGGGCGTCGACGAGGGGGACGGCAGCAATAGGGACGTGAACTACTTCCTGATAATCCACCCGCCGCCCAACCGCCTGGCCGCGGACTTCGAGGCTATCGGCACGGGCGCGAACCGCCCGGCGTTCGCGGGGACGCCGCTTCAGACCGGCGTCTGGTACCACATCGCCGCCACTTACGACGGTGGCACGGGGCGCTTGTACGTCAACGGTCTGCCGGAGCAGGAGTGGTACGTCCACGCCACGCCGCGCTACGACAGCGTCCAGCATTTCGGTCTGGGCAGCGCGTTGGACTCCACCGGGGTGCCGCACGGGCACTTTGACGGGATATTGGACGAAGTTCGCGTGTGGAACTATGCGCGGTCGCAGGCCGAGATTCAGGCCGCCATCAATGCGGAGGTCACTTCCGCCCCCGGCCTGATCGGGCGTTGGGGGCTCAACGAGGGCAGCGGAAACGTCGCCGGCGACTCCAGCGGGCGGGCACGACGGGACGATTACCGGCGCCACGTGGCTGCCCGGTGCCCCGTTCAACGTGAACCTGCCGGCGGAGCAGCCCGTGCTGCTGGCGCCGCCGGACGGGGCAACCGTGCCCGTCCCGGAGGTAACCCTGGACGTCCGCGTGCAAGATGCCGACCAGGACGCGCTGGAAGTGAGGTTCTACGGGCGTATGCTCCCAGGGTTCTCCGCCAACCCCTTTCGGATCGTCGCGCTTCCCGACACGCAGGGGTATTCCGCGTACAACCCGCAGACCTTCAACGCCCAGACGCAGTGGGTAGTGGACAACCGCGCCACCCTGAACATCGCGCATGTGGCCCACCCGGGCGACATCGTCAACGCCTTCCGGAAGAACTCGCCTCGATTCATCCACACGCCCCGTTGATACACGCGCGAGTACGAGTCCTTCAGCAATCGTAACAGTTCACCCGTCTGCAAGATTTTCTAAGAATTTCGCATTCTAGCCCTTGCACCGGGAGCGCGCACGCCGCATATCCTCGCCATGCGCAGCACGGCGACGCGTTCGGACGCGCTGGACAAGTTGGTGGCGGCCTTGCAGAGCGGCGTCTGCGATCAGGCCGCGGCGCGGGAACTCTACGCGCTCGGCCCCGACGCGGTTACCCTCGTGCTGCTCGCCGCCGCACGGCGCATCGCTGAGCAGGACGCACGGCTGACGGTGCTGGAAGCGCAGGCCCAGAC
>JAGVEP010000061.1 GCA_020058145.1 Phycisphaerae bacterium
CGAAGCCCGCGGTCGCGCCCTGCGGTGGGAAGAGCTAGACGAGGATTTGACGATCGACGGGGTGTTGGCCGCCCGGTGGCTTCCGTGACGCGCTGCGGATCGATCCGAGCCGCGACCGTGTCGGTCAGAGCCGCGCCCGTGAGGAAGCGGTTTCTTCCTACCGGCTGCCCGACCCCGCCAAGCGAATGTTCATGGCCGTGGACACGCTCGCGCCGTACACGCTCGACTTCGCCATGGCGGACGGCGGCAAGAATGCCCATTATCTGTTACGATGGGTGAATCCGACCGGCGAAAAGGGGCCGCGGAGCGAAACGGCGAGCGCGACGATTGGGCCGTGATCCGTTTGACGCAATGTCGCGGCCGCAGAGCTGTCGACCAATGGGCCCGCCCGTTGGCACAAGAAAGCACAGTTGAGCGCGCAGATTGTTTCGCACAACCGACCGTTGCAGGAGCGGAGAAACGTGAAAAACCAGTTCCAAGAGCCGATGCTGTACGACCACAAGATCGTCGACGAGAAGGGCACGAAGATCGGTGAGATCCGCGTTACCCCCAGCGCAATCAAGTGGAAAGCCAAGAGCCAGCAAAAATACCGAAGCGTTACACTGCAACAATTTGCGGATTGGATCGAAAGCCCTCAGTCAAAAGCCAAGGACGCGAAGAAGTGAAGCTGAGATTGCCAGCCCGCAAGCTCAGCGATGCAGGCCATACCTTCCTCGCCGTCGATACCCGTACGGCGCACGTCGCCAGCTTCGACGACGCGGACGTGGGCAAGACGGCCCATCGCATGCTGCGCTGGGTCAGCGCGACCGGCGAAAAGGGACCGTGGAGCGAGACGGCGATGATTGGGGCGTAACAGGCCGTTGGGGCCAAAGGTGGCGGATTGGCGACTTGGAACTGATGATGCCCGTCTGTCGCCGGGCAAGAGCGCCGAAGCTCACAACGCGGAGCACACGCGTCGGCATTGCATGCGAATGCTGGAAATGGATACGATAGCGACGAGGGCGCTCGGCGACGTTCGAACAGAGGCCATTCGGGAAATGCCGGATTAGCGCTACCGGAGAGATGTAAATGAGAAAGTATACAAAGGTCGATGTCTCTGAGCAGACGTTGGAGGACCTCGTTCGCCGGAATGCCGGGTTGATTGGCGACGGTCTTGTGTACGTGGACCACCAGAGGCACACCGGCAGCGGGCGGCTGGATGTCCTTATGGTAGATAGTGGCAAATCGCTGGTGGTGGCCGAGTTGAAGGTCGTGGAAGACGATGGCATGTTGCTGCAGGGCCTCGATTACTGCGACTACGTCTCCACTCATGTCGAATCCTACGCCCGGCTTTACGAGACTCACGCGATCGACCCGGTACAGCAGGTGAGCCTGCTCCTCATTGCCCCCAGCTTTTCCCAGGTCCTCGTCAACCGATGCAAGTGGCTCACCGTCCCGGTCGCTCTGTACGTGTTCAACTGCCTGAGATTCGAGGGCGATGATGAAATCGTCCCGGTCTTTACCGAACAGCAGATTCCCCTCCCACCGAAACCTCCAGCGGTAATTACCCTGGACCACGTCTTGACCTACATCACAGATGACAGCGTGCGAGCCAAAGTCACCGCTCTCCTTGAGGAGATGAAGATGTGGAAGCCGGGCAACATTACGCATGATCCAATCCAGGGCGGGATTTCGATCAAGGTCAACGGTCGCGTCTTTGCCTACATCTGGCCACGGCGCAAGCATTATGTGATTCAAACCCTCGACGCCGATGACGCGTGGAAGCAGGGCCCCGTCGAGACCGACGATGACTTGGCGATGGTTAAGCCCCTTGCCAGGGCGGCGATGGAAAGAAAGAGCCAATGATAAGGGACTCCGGGGGCGGCATGCCCACTCCGCTCGTGCGAGAATCCTCTCTCGCACTCCAATTCGCGGGAATCTCGGGTTCCGGCACATGGGATAGGAATACCGTCGTCGGGCGCGCGAGATAGGAATCTGGCACGAGCCCGCTCGGACCGAGTCCGGTGCGACACGTCGAGGGCCGACCGCGTCGCGATCTCGCTCGGCGTCGGCGCAGAACCGCGGTTGGCCGGATCATGATGAACCGGGCGATTCCTTGCCCGTCATCGGCTAGAATTGAGGAAACGCTAACCGCAAGATGAGGAGACCCATGAACGCCGACCCCGCGCTTCTTTCGAGAATCACACAGACGCCGGGCCAGTGCGGCGGGCGGCCGTGCGTCCGCGGGCTGCGCATTCGCGTCAGCGACATCCTGGAAATGCTCGCCTGCCAGGTGAGCGCCGCAGAAATCCTGCGTGACTTCCCGGATCTTGAACCGGACGACATTCGCGCTTGTCTGCTTTTCGCGGCGCGGCGCACGACCTTTCCACAGGTGGCCGCTTGACGATCTGGGTGGCCGCTCAATCGCCCCCGGCGCTGGCCGGTTGGCTGACCGAACAATTCGGCGTCGAAGCTGCCAATCTCGACTCGGTCGGCCTGGGGAAAGCCCAGGACATTGAGGTTTTTCAGCACGCCCGTCGTCCGGGGAATGCTCGTGCGAGAATCCCATCTCGCACGCAGACACACGGGAATGGATTCCAGCAGGAGTGGGTGCGAGAAAGGATTCTCGCACCAGCGACGAAGGATGACGACTTCGTCGACAGCGTTACTCGGTTGGATCCGCCGCCGCAGATTCTCTGGGGCACGTGTGGAAACGTCACAAATCGCGCCTTGCGAGAGTTGCTGGCTCGCGCCTTCCCGGCCGCGCGGGCCCACTTAGCGGCCGGCGAACCCGTTGTGGAGTTGACTAACCAGCAATAACGCGGTGCTGGAATCTCATGAGCGGGGCCTGAGTCGTAGGAGCCACGCGGAAGCGTGGCGGCCGCGTTCTTCATCAGGTGGGCTTCATCGAACGCGACCACCCCGTCGAATTCCGGTCCGAGCCAGTCGGTCGATTGCTTGAAGCGCCTCCGACCGCCGCCTGCGCGAAGACGCCGCCCGCCTCTGGGACGACGCCAAACGCCGCTTCGAGGAGGAACTGTTGGGGCCGGAGCCGCCGCCGGGCCGCCCGAAGCCCTGACCATTCTTCCGCCCCGCCGGGGCGGAATCGAGAAACGGACCCGCCTTCCACGGGTTGCGCTCCGCCCGCTTGCCAGCGGGCTGCGCTCCACGCGTGGCTACATCCCGCGGCCCCTTCGGGGCCAAATCCGATGCCTTTCTCTGTGTCCTCGGTGCCTCTGTGGTGAAGTCAGCGATCAGCTACGGCTAGGTGCCGTCCGGGTTCATGTGCGTTACAATCTGCCGGTAGGCAACGCAGGTCGGGCTATGTTTGACGTTTCTCACAAACCCCCCAGTGCTCGAACCGCCAAGGCGCAGGCCGTCCTGACGGTGGCGCCCGAGACGATCCGGCGAATTCACGAGCACAAGGTGCCGAAGGGTGATCCCCTGGAGGTCGCGAAGGTGGCCGGCATCCAGGCCGCCAAGAACACGCACCAGATCATCCCCTACTGCCATCCCATTCCGGTCGAGCACGTGGCCGTGGAATATCTGCTCGGCGAGGATCGCATCCAGGTCGTCGTCACGGTCAAGGCGGTCTACAAGACCGGCGTGGAAATGGAGGCGCTGACCGCCGCGTCGATCTGCGCGCTGACGCTTTACGATATGCTCAAAATGCTGGATGAGTCGATGACAATCCGCGAGGTGCGGCTGCTGGAAAAAAAAGGCGGCCAGTCGGACCTGAAGGCCGGCGGCACGCGACCGCTGAAAGCCGTCGTAGTGGTGATCTCGGACTCGGTGTCGGCGGGCCGGGCGGCCGATTCATCGGGCCAACTGATCGTGGACCGCCTGCAAGCGGAAGGGGTCCTGGTAGATGGGTGCCTCGTCATTCCGGATGAACGCGAGACGATTGAGCAGCAGCTCATGCGCTGCGCCGATGACCTGGGCGTCGATCTCGTGCTGACGACCGGTGGCACCGGGCTTGGTCCGCGGGACCAGACGCCGGAAGCCATGTCGCGCGTCATCGAACGAGATGCGCCGGGGATTGCGGAGGCGGCCCGCGCGCACGGCCAGGAGCGCACGCCGTACTCCATGTTGTCCCGGGGGAAGGCTGGGATTCGCGGCCGGACGTTGATCGTAAATTTGCCGGGGTCGCCACGGGGCGTCGCGGAATCGCTCGATGCGGTGTTGTTGGGCATTTTGCACGCTTTTCCGATCATGGACGGCGGCGGCCACGCTACGTTGCCGGCGGAGGCTTGAGGCACCACCCATGCTGACCTGGCAAGCAGGCCTGGCTGCGGTCCTGGCGCTGGTGCCCATCGGCCCCAAACGGCGCGTGCGACTGGAGCAGGCCGCCGGTAGGACGCTGGCGCTGCCGCTGATGGCGCGCAATGACTCGCCGCCGTTCGATTCGTCGGCCGTGGACGGGTTTGGCGTGTACCCCGCAGACGTGGCGACCGCCGCCGCCGATGCGGCGGTGCGACTACAACTCGTAGCCACGATCCGGGCCGGCGACAGCACCCATCTGCGGCTGCGGCGCGGCGCGGCGGTCAAGCTGCTGACCGGTGCCTGCGTGCCCCCAAGTGTCGGGGGCGTGGTGATGAAGGAGTATTGCCGGGAGGAAGGGCGCGCGGTAATCGTCAGTCGCGCGGTGGAACCGGGGGAGAACATCCGGCGAAGGGGCGGCGAGTTTCGCAAAGGGCAGGCCGTGCTGCCGGCGGGGGTGCGAATCACGCCGCCGGTCGTGGGACTGCTGGCCACGTTTGGTTACGCCAACGTGAGCGTCCACGCAAAACCGGTGGTCACGATTGCGGTCACCGGCGATGAGCTGCTGTCGGCGCGTGAAAGCCTGCGGTCCGGGAAGATCCGCGACGCGAACTCACACGCTTTGCACGCGGCGGTGCGCGCGCTGGGCGTGGACGGCTGCCGCACCATGCGGCTGAAGGATCGGCCCGCGCTGCTGAGGCGGCGTCTGGCGGACGCGCTGCGGCGCTCGGACGTGCTGTTGACGGTGGGTGGGATGTCGGTCGGCGACTACGACTATGTGCGCCCGGTGCTGGGCGCGCTGGGCGTGCGCGAAGTGTTCTGGCGCATGGCCATCAAGCCCGGCAAGCCGACGTATTTTGGCGTCTGCGACCGGCCGCGGCGTGTGCGTGGTGGGCGGGGTGGGCCCTGCCTGGTGTTTGGTCTGCCGGGTAACCCGGTGGCAGCGCTCGTGTGCTTTCATCAACTGGTCAAGCCGGCCCTTTTGAAAATGACGGGGTTGGCGTCCGGGATGCGGCCGACGTTGCGGGCTACGCTGGTCGGAGCGCGGCGGAAGGAGGCCGGACGACTGGAGTGGGTGCGGGGCGTCATGAGTTCCCGCAATGACGAAGTCATCGTCCAGGCGACCGCCGGCCAGGACTCTCACATGCTCGGCGGGCTGGCCCGGGCCAATTGTCTCATACAATTCCTGCCAGGCGCCAGTTACCTGGCGGACGGCGAAGTCGTGACAGTGGAACCGTTGCTATGGCGCGAATAACTCACGGCGACCAGCCGATCGGCCGAGTGGTAGCGATTTCGATAAGCGCGCGCAAGGGGACGCCGAAGACGAATGTGCCGGCGGCGCGTCTGATTCCGGACTGGGGCATCGAGCACGACGCGCACGCTGGTCCGTGGCATCGCCAGGTCAGCCTGCTCGCGATTGAGAGCATCGAGAAGATGCGGGCGAAGGGCCTGGACGTCGGTCCGGGGGCGTTCGCGGAGAACATCACGACGGAATTCATCAAGCTGCCCGACCTGCGGGTGGGCGATCGCGTTCGCATCGCCCAGACCGAGTTGGAAATCACCCAGATTGGTAAGGAATGCCAGGCGCGCTGCGCGATCTTCTATGCGGCCGGCGACTGCGTGATGCCGCGCGAGGGCATCTTCGGCCGGGTGGTCACCGGTGGCGACATCCACGTGGGCGACCCGGTGAAGATCATCCCCGCGGCGGGCACCGGGGACCGGGCGTGACACAGCCGCCGAACACGGGTTCCAATTCCGAGCACGGTCGGGGCGGGGTGCGATCGTGGTTTAATCGTACCGAGGCGGCGGGCGCGCTGGGCGATCTGGGGACGTTCATCCCACTGCTGGTCGGCCTGGTCAACTGCTGCGGGCTGCAATTAGGGCCGGCCTTGTTCTTCGCCGGTCTAATGAACGTGATCACGGGGCTGACCTTCGGCATCCCCATGCCGGTTCAGCCGATGAAGGCCATTGCGACGGTGGCCATCGCGCAGCGTCTGACCGAGCCGCAGGTGTTGGCCGCGGGCATTCTCACGGGGCTGGTGATTCTGGTATTGGCGCTGACCGGGTTGTTGGAGCGCCTCCAGCGGACAATTCCCCGCAGCGTGGTCCGCGGGCTGCAACTGGCGCTGGGCCTGAAGCTGATTCAGCTCGGTTTCGAGCGGGTCGCGGGCACGCACGTGCTGATCGGCTGGGACAGCATCGGGCTGGGGGTCGGCTGCGCCGTTCTCGTGCTGCTGTTGTATTTCTCCGCCCGTGTGCCCGGTGCGCTCGTGGTATTCGGCGTCGGGCTGGCCGCGCTGTTGTGCGCACAGCCATCCGTGCTTTCGGCGGTGCGCTTCGGGGCGGAGTGGCACATGCCGGCCCTCGCCGACTGGCACGTCTGGGCCACCGGATTCTGGCACTGCACCATACCGCAAATTCCCTTGACGGTGCTCAACTCCATCGTAGCCGTCTGTGCCCTCTCGGCCGATCTGTTTCCGACTCGACCGGCTTCGCCGCGGCGTGTGGCGGTCTCGGTCGCACTTATGAACATCGTCTGCTGTCCTTTGGGAGCGATGCCGATGTGCCACGGCTCGGGCGGACTGGCCGGGCAATATCGTTTCGGGGCCCGGACGGGCGGCAGCGTCGTGCTGCTCGGCGCCGCAAAAATGCTGCTGGCCGCGCTGTTCGGCGGTTCGTTGCTCGCGTGGCTCCAGGGGTATCCGCAGTCCGTGCTGGGGATTCTACTGCTGTTCAGCGGCCTGGAATTGGCGCTGGTGTGCCGCGATCAAACGAAACGCGCGGATTTTTTCGTTGTCGCCCTCACCGCCGGAGCGTGCCTGGCCCTGGACATGGCGGTGGGGTTTGTCGTGGGTTGGGTGATGGCCGGCGCCCTCATCTGGGGTGTGTTCCGAATTGAGCCGCCGCCCGACGATAACGCCGTGGCGGACGCTCCGCAGGTCAACCACGCTGCCGGAGACGGGCGTAGTCCGCCGGCGTGTTGAGATTCGTCAGCATAGCTTCTTCCGCGGGCGTCGGGTCAACCCCACCGACCCGTGCGGCGGCCAGTAGTCGCTGTAGGCTACGTTTGCCCTGCCCGAGCTCGTGCAGCGCGGCCGGCAGCAGCCGCGGGTGGTAGAACGCACAACACGCGTGATACGCCGCCGGTTGATCCAGACGGCGGAAGGCGACCGCATCGTGCTCCGGTCTCTGCGCGTCGTGCAGGCGTTCAAGCGGCGGTGCTTGCAGCAGCGGCATGTCGCACGCCAGGAGCAGTCCCCACCGCTCGCCGGCGTATTCGAGCAGCGCGCAGAGACCGGCCAGCGGTCCGCTATCGGGGCAGGCATCTTCAAGTACCGGCAGGCCGGCGAGTGCAGCCGGCAGGTCTGCGCACCGTCCGAGGATGATCAGCTCGTCAATCCACTCGTGCTGTCGTCGCGCCACGCTGACCACGTGCTCCACCAGCGTGCGTCCGTCCGAATGCTGCAACGTCGCCTTGGGTCGGCCCATGCGAACGCTTTGCCCCCCGACCAGCACGCCGGCAACGCAGTGCCTGTCGTTCCTGTTCCGGGCATTACCCATGCGTCAGGGCTGGCGGCGCCGCTCCACGGTTATCCGCTGACCGACCCGGCACGTGCCGGACTGCACCACGCGACAGAGAAAGCCGCAACGTCCGACGACGGCCTCCTTGAGCTGCGGGTGTACAGCGTCAAGGACATAGCACGGCTTGCGCGGCTCGGTCAGCTCGAGCACGGGGCCATTCTCAAGGTACAACCGATCGCCCGCGGCGAGCTGCTGGACGTTCAAGCCGCGCAGCGTCAGATTCTCGCCCATGATCCCCGGTCCGACCGCATAGCCCTCAGCCACGAGTTGGTCGAACAACTCGACATCCTGAACGGAAACGGCGCGCTGGGCACGACGGTGCTTCTCGTGCGCATGCCCATCCCCGACGAGGCCAGCGAGTGTGATCTCCGCCTGCTCTACGTTTCGTTTCGGAATCCCGCCCGCGGAGAGGCTGACGGCCACGATCGTGGCGGTGCTCGCGAGGCCGGGAAAGTCCTGCGGTCGTTCCATGTTGCGTGCTGTCCGCTGAAGTTCAAACGGCCTGGTGGCGGTCTCAGCCACCGATCGAGATCATGGGCTTAGTCTGGACGCGGCTACCCATCTGGGGTTTGGCCAGCACCGCGACCTGGAGGATTCTGTCCGCTGTGGCCTCAGTCAGTGCGCATCCATCCCAGGCTGACAAGAGGCTGGAGCCGTGGGTGTCGAAGAGACACGAGAGGATCTCGCCGCGCGACGTGATCCGCAGGCGGCGGCAACGATCGCAGAAGGGCCGCGTGGTGGACGCGATCACCCCAACCACGCCGCCCGGGCCGCCGGCCGTCAGACTGGTGGCCGCGTAATCCGTGGCGGGTTGGCCGGGCGGCG
>JAGVEP010000089.1 GCA_020058145.1 Phycisphaerae bacterium
CCGGCTGCGACGCCGGGGTCGAACCTGCGGGTCCGCGCGGCCCGCCGGGGCTCTCGGCTTCTGGCGGCGGCGTCACACCGTAAATGACGATATCGCCGGCCTCGCGATCGTCGGGGTCAAACGGGAAGCTGGCGTCGGTGGTACCGCGATAAACGACGGTCACAACGCGGTCATGCGGCCGGCGGTGGCGGAACTTCTGGGCGGTGCCGCCGGTGCTCTCGACGTGGAAACTGCCGACGATCAGCATGACGCGGTGCGTCGGGAAGCGCGTGCGGAAGTTCGCCAGTGATTCGGCCATGGTCTGGTCCCAAAGCGACTGTGACAGGAACATGCGAACGGGATCGAGCGTGGGTTGCGAAGCCGGCATGGACGCGGGCTGCGACGCCGGTTCAGAGGTGGGCTGCGATGCAGGCATCGTGGCGGCAACGGGCGGCATACTGGGCGGCGGCATGGGCATCCGAGGACTCTCCCCCATCCCCGCCGGCGGAACGGGGGCCGACGCAGGCTGCGTGGCCGGCTCCGACGTAGGCTGAGATGCAGGTTGCGAACTCGGCTGGGACGCCGGTGCCGGTCCGTGGCCCGACATCAGGTCCAGGAAGCGGTCGCGGTAGGGGCCGGTTAGCTCCTCGTTCGTCGCGGGCAGCCAGCGCTGGTCGGTCGCCGGGAGGGTGTCGCGGTAATCCGCGTAGTCGAGGCTCGATTTGCGAAAAGCGGAGACCAGGCGGCGCGGAGCATTCGCCGCCAGCACCGGGATGCCGGCCGCGCGGCAGAATTCGATCAGCGGCCGGTGCGCGAGCGTATACGCCCGCCCCTGCCGCGACTGCTCTCGAAACGCGGTTTCGTCGAGGCGACCATAAAGATACGCGTCGAGCGTGGCCTGCGTGTCAGACTCGAAGAACTCCAGCGCCAGCGTAACCGGGCGGGTCTGTGTGCCGAGCGCCGCAAAGAGCTGGGCTTCGAGTTCGTTGCAGACCGCGTCGGAGTGTTGTTCACCGAAAAGGACCACATCGGCGCCGCGGCAGCGGTCCACCATTTCGGCGAAGCTGATGGTGTGGCCGGTGCGGCCGTCGCAGATTCGGAATTGGCCGAACAGCGCGGCGCTACCGCCGGCGCGGGCGAGCAGGGCCGTGCGGTGCAGCGGCGCACAGCCGCACGCCAACAGCGCGACGGCCATGATTCCAATGACGAGGAAGAGGCGTGCGATCATCGCGGGTTTTCCTTCTCAAGTTGACATCGATTGCCCATGAGGCGCCGGCTGTCAGCCGATGGCCGGCGTTAGTTCTTAGCGGCGGGCGACTTGCCGCTTTCCGGCTTGACCAGCAGCAGCCGAGCCTCTTCGTTGCGGACTTGGTTTAACGCCGCGCGCAAGGCCAGGAAATCCGTCGGCGCCAGCTCCGGCCGTGCCACCTGTGTGTGCCGGCGCAAGCGCGCGCTGTTTTTGTCCGTGGCGATGCTCTGGCTGACGCGGCCCCAGTCTCCGCGGACCTGAGGCACGGTACCGGGGGTACATTCCAGGTGCCATTTCTCCGGCCATTCGACGGTGAGTTCAACGTCTTCGGTAAAGGCGCCGGTTAGACGAACGGGCAACTCGCGCCGGTTGTAGGTCAGCGGCAGCGGCACGTCGGCCAGGAACGGGCCGTCTTGGGCCAGTTGCAGCGCGAAGCGGTCGTTTAACTTGGCGAGCGGCTTCGCCGATTTGACCTGCGCTGCGGCCTCGAACTCCCCGGCCGCGAGCGTTTTGACGGTGAAACTCTCGATGGTCAGGTCCGGCAGGACGCGCCCGAGCAGCGTCGCGAGGCGACTCTTCTGCGCATCGCTCGTCCGCAGGCTTTCGGCCGCGGTGAACAGGCCGGTTGTGTGCAGCGAAAGCGTGCCGTTGAGATTGCCGTCCTCGCCGAGCGTTACTTTGCCCGTGACCAGGCAGCGGCTCTCATCGGCCGCCGTCCACTTGGGCAGCAGGAGGCGCGGCAAGAGCACCCCCGGAACCGGCAGCAGCGTGCAGCCCGCCCAGCGGTTGTCACGCAGCACACGGCCGCGGCGCGGGTCCCACACCTCGGGGTAGTCGCCGCTCGCCATCACCGGCTGGTGTCCGCTTTCCTCGCCGGACGAGGCCATTTCCACGCGTGCCGCCGATCCCGGTTGCAGCAGGACGACATACGCCGCGATGGCGGCCTCCTGCGGCACTTCGTGATGCCACAGGTCGTCGTGCACGAGGATTCCGGCGAGGACTTTGATACCCGCAGCCCGCGCGAGGGCCAGCAAGGCCGCGGCGGCTTCGTTCGGCAAGCCGTAGTTCGACTGCAGCACTTCGGACGCAGGCCGTGGCCCGGCCGGACGCCATTCGACCGGCAGATCGAGGAAGTTGAAAGTGGCGGCGAGCTTCTCCTGGAGGGCCCGCAGCTTGGCCGTGTCGTCCAGGGCGTCTTTCGTCCAGTCCGCCACGAGTTTCGCGACCAGATCCGACGAATCGGCGGCCGCATCGATCTGGCCCAGCCGCAGTTTGAGCCAGTCGCTGGCTTTCCCCGCCGTGCTGAAGATCAGACGCGGGCAGCGGGTCTGCCAGGGCGGCGCCTGCGGCTCGTCGGGGGCGGCCGCCAGGTCTTTCACCCGGCATTCGTAGCGACTGCCGGAGCCGGTGAGCGCGCCGGGCGGGGTGCCGGTC